>NZ_JBFUMD010000645.1:0-1670 GCF_054049555.1 Nocardioides sp. P5_C9_2 | reverse complement strand
GAGCCGGACCCTTGCCGGGCACTGGCGGCGCGCGACAGCCGCGAGCGCGACCGAGGTGTCGGCCGCCRCCAGTCGCGCCGGGKGAGCTGCGCCGGGCGAGCCGGACCCTTGCCGGGCACTGGCGGCGCGCGACAGCCGCGAGCGCGACCGAGGTGTTGTCCTGACTTGTGTCGGTCTGGACAGTTCTGTCTCGGGTTCGTCCGGACACTTTGACCGCCGTGTGCGCACGCTGCGTCCATGGCAGACAGGGTGGTTCCGATGGACGTGCGCGCCATGGTCGTCGCGTGGCCCGACGACGCTCCCCGCGGGGCAGTGACTCGCTTCGTCGAGGAGCACGGTGTTTCTCGAGCGTGGTTCTACGAAATCCGCGCCCGGGCCAGATCCGAGAACGCGATGTCCGCGATGCAACCCCGCCCCCGGTCCTCCGCGGCACCGCACCCGCAGGCGATCGCCGCCGAGGTGGAGGAACTGGCCGTGCGGATCCGCAAGGAGCTCGCCGATGCCGGGTGGGACCACGGGCCACTGTCGGTACGTCACCGTCTCCAAGAACTCGGGATGGCCGCGCCGGCCGCCTCGACCCTGGCACGAGCCTTCACCCGCCACGGGATGGTCGTTCCCCAACCCCAGAAGCGGCCCCGGTCGTCGTATCGACGCTTCGAGTTCGCCCGCGTCCACGAATGCTGGCAGCTCGACGCCTGGGAGTGGACCCTGGCCGACGGGTCCAGATGCGTGATCTTCCAGCTCCTCGACGACCACTCCCGGTACATGATCGCCAGCCACGTCGCGCCCGGGGAACGCTCGATCGACGCGCTCAGCGTGGTCAGGACCGGGATCGAACGGTTTCAGGTCCCCTGCCTGTTGCTCAGCGACAACGGCACCGCGTTCAACCGCGATCGACTCGGGCGCCAGACCCAGCTGGTCGCCTTGCTCGCCAGCCTCGGCTGTCGACCCATCACCGGGCGACCCCGCCATCCCCAGACCCAAGGCAAGGACGAACGCGTCCACCAGACCCTGCAGCGCTGGCTACGAGCCAGACCCCCGGCCGCGACCCTCACGGACCTGCAATGCCTCATCGACGAGTTCGACGACCACTACAACCACCGACGACCTCACCAATCCCTGCGGATGCGCACCCCAGCCCACGTCCTGACCCACGACCCCCTCGCCATCGCCCCCGACCCGCCCGATGCGGTGAAACCCGCGCGACCCGTACGGGCCGAGACTCGCCGCGTGGCTCGCAACGGCAAGATCTCGGTCAAGGACATCGCAATCCAGCTCGGCGCCGAGCACGCCGGCACCCACGTCACCGTGATCACCAGCGACTCGAGCCTCAACATCTTCGGCCCCGACGGACTCCACATCCGATCCCTCGTCCTGGAGCCCGGCAAGACCTACTACAGCAACGGACGACCCCGCGGCCGTCGACGCCCACCACCCGAAGCGTCCACACTGACCTGAGACAACAGTTCTGTCCGGACGAACCCGAGACATGACAGCGCGACCGAGGTGTCGGCTGCCGCCAGTCGCGCAGGGCGAGCCGGACCCTTGCCGGGTACTGGCGGCGCGCGACAGCCGGGGGCGCGACCGGGGTGCCGGCCGCCGCCAGCTGCGCCGGGCGAGCCGGACCCTTGCCGGGTACTGGCGGCGCGCGACAGCCGGGGGCGCGACCG
>NZ_JBFUMD010000644.1:0-1671 GCF_054049555.1 Nocardioides sp. P5_C9_2 | reverse complement strand
GGGCTACTCCACCCACGTCGTCGTCGACGCCGACTACGTCCTGTCCGTCCCCGCCGGACTCGACCCGGCCGCCGCCGCACCGCTGCTGTGCGCCGGGATCACGACGTACTCCCCGCTGAAGCACTGGCAGGCCGGCCCCGGCAAGAAGGTCGCCATCGTCGGCCTCGGCGGACTCGGCCACATGGCCGTCAAGATCGCCCACGCCATGGGCGCCGAGGTCACCGTGCTGTCGCAGTCGCTGAAGAAGCAGGAGGACGGCATCCGGCTGGGCGCCGACCACTACTACGCCACCAGCGACCCCGACACGTTCGAGGCTCTCGCCAGCTCGTTCGACCTGATCATCAACACCGTCAGCGCGAAGATCGACGTGAGCGCCTACCTCGGCCTGCTCAACGTCAACGGCTCGCTGGTCAACGTGGGCGCTCCTGCCGAGCCCCTGAGCCTCAACGTCTTCTCGCTGCTCACCAACCGTCGTTCCTACTCGGGCTCGATGATCGGTGGCATCGCGGAGACCCAGGAGATGCTCGACTTCTGCGCCGAGCACGGCTTCGGTGCCGACGTCGAGGTGATCGAGGCCGACCAGATCAATGAGGCGTACGAGCGCGTGCTCGCCTCCGACGTCCGCTACCGGTTCGTCATCGACGCCACGACCTTCTGAGCCCACCCCGCTCGCCGGTCCTGACGGAGCCCCCGCACCCCATCCGGGTGCGGGGGCCCGCTTCGGTCTGCGGTTCATGCCTCCGGCTCGGGCGGCCCCTGGCCCCGGGGGGAGGCCTCGGGTCCTCCGGACTCCTAGGAGGGGGTCCCGCGGCGGTCAGGTTGCTGGCAGGTTGGACCGCGAGACTGATGGGGTCGTCATCGCGGCCGCACCGAGTCCGCACCGAGCCCCCATCCCTGAGGAGCACCCATGTTCGACCTCGTCAACGGCATCCCAGTCCATCCACTGGTCGTGCACGCGATCGTGGTGCTCCTGCCCCTGGCCACCCTGGGCACGATCGCCATCGCGCTGCGGCCCCGCTGGCGGCGGCCGTACGGTCCCCTGGTCGTCGGTTCCGCCCTGGTCGCCACCGTGCTGTGCCCGGTGGCGACGTCCAGCGGCGAGTCGCTGGAGGAGCGGGTGGGCAGTCCGGGTGAGCACGCCGAGCTCGGTGACACGCTGGTCTGGTTCGCCCTGGCGCTGTTGATCCTGTCCGCGCTCCTCGTCTACCTCCAGCGCCGCAACGACGCCGCGGACGGAGCCCCGGCCGGACGGGCGATCCAGGTGGTCGCCGTGCTCGCCGTGATCGCTGCGCTCGCCTCGACCGTGCAGGTCTATCGCGTCGGCGACTCGGGGGCGCGGTCGGCGTGGGGAGACTCGGTGAGCTCGTCGAGCTCCTCGAGCGGAGACTGAGGACCGTGCTGGTCGGCGTGTGTGAGGACGACGCCGCCATCCGTCGCCTCGTCGGTCAGGCGCTCCAGCGCGCCGGGCACGAGGTCCTGGGCGCCCACGACGGCGGCGAGGCGCTCCGCCTGTTCGGAGCCGACAGCAACGTCGACGTGCTGGTCATGGACATCGGGCTCCCCGACTCCGACGGGCGCGACGTCACCCAGGCCTTGCGGTCGGCCGGCCAGTCGGCGCCGGTCGTCTTCCTCACCGCCCTGGACGGCGTCCACGACCGGCTGTCCGGGTTC
>NZ_JBFUMD010000643.1:0-1695 GCF_054049555.1 Nocardioides sp. P5_C9_2 | reverse complement strand
CGCAGCAGCAGGAAGTTGCCCCAGAAGTACGTCGGGTTCTCCGGCGTGCGGATGACCAGGTGGGTGCCGCGGTCCTCGATCTCGCTGCCGGTCATCTCCAGCAGGCGCAGGTCGGTGCGGAAGCCGAGGGAGCGGATGTCCATTCAGTCCTCGTTCGTCGGAGCGGTCGTCGTGTCGTGCGTGGTGAGGGGGAGGTACGGCGTGAGGTCGGTGCGCTCGCCGCTGGCGAGGACACGCCCGCTGGCGAGGGCGTCGTGCCAGGTGAGCTCGCCCCGGGCCACCGCGATCCAGGTCTCCGGGTCGGTCTCGACCACGGCCGGGGGCGTGCCGCGGGTGTGCCGGACCCCGGGGATGACCTGGGCGGCGGCGACGGGCGGAACCCTGACCTCCACGGAGTTGCCGGGGGCACGCTCGGCGAGCACGGCGAGGAAGTGCTTGACGAGCAGGCGCTCGTCGGCCGGGGTCCGCGACGCGAGGGCCGCGGCGACCGCAGCGGGGTCGGCGACGCGGAGACGGGCAGGCACACCGGGAGGTTATCCCGCACCGCTCGGGCAGTTCGCGGCGCAGGGACGGGCGGCGAGGCGTGGGCCAGGCGCTCGACCTCGCGAACTGCCCGCGGCGTGCGGGTCAGGCGATGCCGTCGAGGACGGCGACGATGTCCGTCCAGGCCGGGGATCCGACCTCGATCACGCCGAAGTGGCCGCCCTCGACCTCGACCAGCTCGGCCTCGGCACCGGCCGCGCGGGCCGCCGCGACGTAGTCCTGCGACTGGCCGATCGGCACGACCGGGTCGTCGGCGGCGTGCACCATCCAGGCGGGCACGTCGAGGGGGACGTGCCGCATCGGGTCGGCCAGCTCGTAGTCGAGGTCGTCGGGGGTGCTGCCCATCAGGGCCTCGACCGCGCCGCCGCCCAGCTGCTGGTCGTAGGCGGCCGTGAGGTCGACGACGCCCGCCTGCGAGACCACGTGGGTCACCGGGACCCGGGTGGGCCACGGCTCGAAGCGGCCCCGGGCGGCCGCCCAGGTCGCGAGGTGGCCGCCGGCCGAGTGACCCAGGGTCACGAGGGTCGACGTGTCGACGTCCGTGCCGGCGAGCGCCTCGATCGCCGCGTGGACGTCGTCGAAGGTCTCGGGAAAGCCGCCCCCGTTGCCGACGCGGCGGTACTCCACGTTGAGCGTCGTCCAGCCCTGCGCCGTGAGGTCGGCGGCGAGGGGCTCGCCCAGCGACGCGTCGTACTCGGCCTTCCAGAAGCCGCCGTGGAGGATCACCACGACGCCCCGGCCGGCGCCGTCGGGGCGACGGAGGTCCGCCCACTGGGAGGGGTCGTCGCCGTAGGTGAGGCGCTCGGTCATCGGCTGCTCCTGCGGGTCGTCGGTCGTCGGGTCGTCGGTCGTCGGGTCGTCGGGGGCGCGGTCGGTGGCCCGGGGGCCATCCTCGCCGAGGGCGCCCCCGCACGCGGCCGTCACGGGCAGCAGGGTCGCGGTCACGAGCAGGGCGCGGCGGCGGACGTGCCGGCGCACTCCTCAGACCTCGGGGGAGGGCTGGACGAGCTGGAACACGAGATAGGTACGCCGCTCGGCGTCGCGCCCGCGCGTCCGCTCGGCCCAGGTCTCGACGAGGTCGTCGAGCTCCTGGCGGAGCTCGTGGGCCTCCTCGTCGGTGAGCTTGAGGGCGTGGTCGGAGGTGGTGAAGAC
>NZ_JBFUMD010000642.1:0-1701 GCF_054049555.1 Nocardioides sp. P5_C9_2 | reverse complement strand
GCCGTGGGCTCACCCCGGTCGCCGGGGCCGAAGAGGACGACGTCGTCGCCCGGCAGGAGCTCGTCGTCGCCCAGGTCGACGACGACCTGGTCCATGCAGACGCGGCCCCGGACCGGGCGCCGTGCCCCTCCGGCCCAGACCTCGACCCGGTTGCCGGCGGCGCGTGGGACGCCCTCGCCGTACCCGACGGGGACGACGCCGACGGTCGTGTCGCGGTCCGCGACCCAGGCGTGGCCGTAGGAGACGCCGTCGCCGGCGGTGATCCGCTTGACGAGCGCGAGGTCGGCGCGGACGGTCATCGCGGGCCGCAGGCCGAGGTCGGGGGTCACGCCAGGCGCGGGATCCAGTCCGTACGACGCGATGCCGCAGCGCACCAGGTCGTAGCGGGCACCGGGTCGCAGGATCGCGGCCGCGGAGTTGGCGAGGTGGCGCACCTCCGGGTGCAGTCCGGCGTCCTCGGCGAGGGCGAGGGCCTCGCGGAACGCCTCCTCCTGGGCGGCGTTGGCCGGGTGGTCGGGCTCGTCGCTGGCGGCGAGGTGCGACCAGATGCCGGTGACCCGGGTGCGGCCCTCCCCCTCGAGGGCGGCGGCGTGCGCGAAGAGGGCCGGCCAGTCGGCCCGGGCCGCGCCCCCGCGCGAGAGCCCGGTGTCGACCTTGAGCTGCACCCGGGTGACGCCGGCGGGGACCATCTCGTCGAGCTCGGCCACGGAGTACGCCGTGACGTCGAGGCCCGCAGCCGCCGCGGCGGCGTAGTCCTCGCCCGGCACCGTCAGCCAGCACAGGATGCGCCCGGTGTCGCCGGCCGCCCGCAGCGTCAGCGCCTCGTCGATGGTCGCCACGCCCAGCCACTCGGCGCCGGCGGCGCGGGCCGCGCGACCTGCCGGGACCATCCCGTGGCCGTAGCCCTCGGCCTTGACGACAGTCATCATGGCGACGTCCGGACCCACCAGCTCGCGGAGCGTGCGCACGTTGTGACGGATCGCGGCGAGGTCGACGACGATCTCGGCGCGGGGGGGCATGGCCCGATTCTTCCATCCGTCAGGCGGCACCGGTCACCGCAGGGACCGCACGACCGCCGGCAGCGCGGCCGCGACGTCGCCGGCCACCACCGGTCCGCCCCCCGAGGCCAGCGTCGCCGCGGCCCCGTGCAGCCAGGATCCGACCGACGCGGCGTCCCACGGATCGAGACCGGCGGCCAGCAGGGCGCCGATCAGGCCCGACAGGACGTCGCCCGCACCCGCGGTGGCCAGCCAGGGGAGGCCGGTCGTCGTGACCCGGGCCCGGCCGTCGGGCGCCACGACCAGCGTGTGCCGGCCCTTGAGCAGCAGCACCGCGTCGTACCGCTCGGCGGCGAGACGGGCGTGGGCGAGGGGCCGGGCCTCGACGGCCTCCCGCCCGGTCTCCAGCATCCGGGCCAGCTCGCCAGCGTGCGGGGTGAGCACCGCCGCCTGCCCGGGACGCACGTGCGTGAGCCCGTCGGCGTCGACGAGCACGGGGACGCCGTCCTCGAGGGCAGCGGCCAGCTGGGCGCCGGCCTCGTCCCCGCCCCCGGGACCCACGACCCAGGCCTGGACGCGGCCGTCGCCGACCACCTCCGGGTGCGAGGCGCGGACCTGGTCGGCGGCGCTGCCGACGTAGCGGACCATGCCGACGAGCCCGCTGCCGGCGCCGGCCACGCAGAGGAGCGCCGCCCCCGGGTAC
>NZ_JBFUMD010000641.1:0-1706 GCF_054049555.1 Nocardioides sp. P5_C9_2 | reverse complement strand
GTACACCGCCGAGGACGAGGTCGAGGTCGCCGCGCCGAGAGTCGAGGTCGCCGACACGATCGGGGCCGGGGACACGGTGACCGCCGCGGTCGTCCACGCGTTGTGGGACCTCGGCGTCGTGGGTCCCGGCGCCGGCGAGCGCCTGCGCGCCCTGTCCCCGGACGACCGGTCGGCGGTCCTCGACTTCGCGGTGCGCGCCGCCGCGGTGACCGTCAGCCGTCCGGGCGGCGACCCGCCGCACCGGCACGAGCTGGCCTGACGGCCATCAGCCGGGCGACGGGGTCCAGCCCGGGTCGCGGCCGATGAAGGCCATCAACCGATCGACCACCGGAGCATCCGCAGCGACGGGCACCGGAGCGCCGTACTGGCCCGAGGAGCGCAGCACCTCCTCCATCTGCTCGAGTCCTCCGAGCAGCCCGGCGGCGAAGTCCTCGTCGAGGGCCACCTCCTGCCCGGTGGCCCGCGCCAGGTCCCAGCTGTGCATGAAGACGTCGGAGATGTAGAACTGGTCGACCGCGTCGGCAAGGCGGTGCGTCCCTACGTACGGGTGGGTGAAGGGCTCCTCGCCGCGCTCCTCGATCACGGCCTGGACGGCCGCTGCGTGGTGGTCCCACGCCGCCGCAGGGTCCTCGGCGACCGGCGGCCCGGCGGGGAGGGTCACCCCCCCGGCGGTGAGGAATCCCGGGAACCACTCCACGAGGTGGGCGACCACGTCCCGGGCGGTCCAGCCGTCCACGGGGGCGGCCGCCTGCCAGTCGTCGGCCTCGTGGACGAGTGCGCCGAAGGTCCCGGCGACCTCGCGGTGGCGTGCGGCCGGCGTGTCGGGCAGCGTCATCTCAGGCGGCCCCGTCGGCGAGCAGGGCGTCGAGCGAGCGGTAGCCCTCGCGGATGCCGACCTCCATGCCGCTGGCCAGCATGCCGTCGCGTGCCTCGAACGAGTCGCACAGCGAGAAGGCGTGCAGCCGGGTCATCCCGTGGCCCAGGTCCTCGAAGGTCAGGGTCTCGAGGGCGACCGCCTCGGGCATGCCCTCCCAGGTGAAGGTCTRCACCAGCCGGTCCTCGCCGATGTAGGGGAACGTGCCGCGGAAGGCGAACTCCTCGCCGTCACGTCGACCGACGTACCGGTAGGACCCGAGGGTCCGGCAGTCCCAGTGGTCGATGGACATGGCCACCGAGTCGGGTCCCACCCATCGGGTGAAGAGGTCGGGGTCGGTGTGGGCCCGCATGAGCTGGGCGGGGGTGGCCGCGAAGTCGCGCCAGATGTGGACGGCGGGCACGGTGGGGTCGGCCTCGATGGCGGCCTCGGAGTAGCGGTGGTCCTGGGCGGTGGTCATGATGCGGTTCCTTCCTCGGCGGTGGGGTCCTCRGTCTCCTGCAGGGAGGCCAGGACGGTGTCGAGTCGCGCGAAGCGCTCCTCGGCCTGTCGTCGGTAGCGCTCGATCCACTTCGTCATCAGGTCGAACACCTCGGCTTCCAGGTGCACCGGGCGGCGTTGGGCCTCCCGGCTACGACTCACCAGGCCGGCCTCCTCGAGCACCTTGAGGTGCTTGGAGACCGCCTGGAGGCTCACGTCGTACGGCGCGGCGAGGTCGCCGACCGTCGCGTCGGCAACGGTGAGGCGAGCGACCATGTCGCGTCGGGTGGGGTCGGCAAGGGCGGCGAAGACCCGGGAGAGCTGATCGGTCACGACCTCACACCTTCTTCAA
>NZ_JBFUMD010000640.1:0-1708 GCF_054049555.1 Nocardioides sp. P5_C9_2 | reverse complement strand
CCGGTGGGGTGACCGGCTACCGATCTGGCTGCCTTTCCACTACTTCACTCAGCGGGTCGCCGTGAACTCCGGGCCAGCAGCCTCCGTCGTCGGGGCGATCCGAGCTTGGTTCGAACAGCTCGACTTCGGTCACCTGATGCCCCTGGTCGACGACGCACTTGCCGACGACCGTCTCCTGCTGGTCGTCGACGGCCTCGACGAGTGGGCGACCCCGAAGGCGGGCGAGGCAGCCGCAGCCGCGTTGGAAACGTTCGTGACCGCTCGCCGTGTCGCGATCGTGCTGTCGGCTCGCCCCTACGCCCTAAGTCGCGTCACGCTGGTCGGGCAGTGGCAGGCCGCCCGCTTGGCGCCGCTCTCGGTCGAGCAACAGCACGTGCTGGCTGAGCCGTTGTTCGCGCAGGCGGTCACGTCGAACACTGGCCCCACGGACCAGATCTCGACCGATGGGCGAAGTAAGCAYGACGAGTCGGAGGCGTCCGATGCGGGTGYGCACGAGGACCAGACGGCCGTCACGGCGGCAGTTCGGGAGTTCCTGAACGAAGTGCAGGCCTCAGCCGACCTGCGAAGCATGGCCGCAGTGCCCTTGTTTCTAGTCCTGCTGGCGCAATTGCGAATCTCAACCGGCGCAGAACTCCCACACCGCAGGTTTGACGTCTTTAGCGAAGCCGTCCGGCTTCTGGTGACAGTCCACCGGTCACGTCGCGTCGTCGCAGCCAACGTCGCCGCCGACCGCCGCTCCACCTTGGACGACACCCACCTCCGCATGGTCTTGGCACAGGTCGCCTATGCCGCACAGGAACGCGGGGACCTCCGAGCCATCGACGAGAGCTCGCTGCGACGCGACCTGCTCGACGCTTTGATGTCTGATGACGTCCTGGCGATGCCGAGACAGCAGGCGATCACTCTCGCGGCCGAGATCGCCGACATCGCCGAGGGTGACGTCGGTCTTCTGGTCCGGTTGGGTCCCGGCCAAGTTGGATTCATACATAGATCGCTTCACGAGCACCTTGCCTCCGAATATCTCGCCGCCCGCCCCACCGACGACGAACAGGTCGAGATTGTCCGCGCACGGGCTGGCGACGCCCGGTGGCGCGAAGTAATCCTGGGGAGTCTGTGGGCCGCCACCTCTCCCGCGAAGAAGCGACAGATCGTCGAAGCCGTCCGGACAGTGATGGCGCCTGCACCGATCACGACGGTCAACACCGACGACACCTGGACGATCACGCGACGAGGGCCGGACTTGGCGGAGAGCATCGCTGCCGCCGAGCTGGTAGCCGAGATGGTGTTCGGTCGCTACCAGGTGCCTGGCGGCATCGCGCGTGACCTGGCCGACTTCTTCGTCGACCGGATCGAACGACACCCGCTCCTGTCCCACCGGTCCGCGCTCTTGCGACACTTCGTCGCCGGTGCGGACGACGCCGTCGTCGGTCCGACGGTTACGCAAGCGGTTGTCCAATGGGCGGTTGATGTCGATCCGCCCTTCGCAGGGATGGTCGCCGCCCTGCCACGGACCTCGGGACTGCTTCTCGATTCCGCCGCCACAAACTCGCCAGGTGAAGGTGACAGCAGCGGCGGGGCGACACCGCCCACGCCTCGCGACGAGGCGACCACCGCACTCGTTCTAGACTGCATCTTCGCAGCAATGACCGCCCTCCAACCCGACCTCGCCTGGGCTGCGGCGACATCGCTACAGGCCATCGGTTCGGAC
>NZ_JBFUMD010000639.1:0-1709 GCF_054049555.1 Nocardioides sp. P5_C9_2 | reverse complement strand
GGTCGCGGACGCGGCCGATGACGCCGTCGAGGACGCGGCCGAGGCGGGCGTCGGCGAGCTCGTCTTCCGGGGCACCAACGTGATGATGGGGTACGCCGCGTCGCCCGCCGAGCTCGCCTCCGGGCGCACCGTCACCGAGCTGCGCACCGGCGACCTGGCGCGGCGGCGTCCCGACGGGCTCTGGGAGGTCGTCGGCCGGACCAGCCGGATCGCCAAGGTCTGCGGCCTGCGGGTCGACCTCGACCGGGTGGAGCGGTCGCTGGCCCGGGGCGGCACCGTGGCCGCGGTCGCCGACGCGGGGGAGCGGATCGCGGTCGGCGTCGTGGACGGCGCACGGCCCGTCGACCCGGACGCCGTACGCCGCGCGGCAGCCGACGCCGCCGGGCTCGCGCCCACGGGGGTGGCGGTCGTGGTGCTGCCCGACCTGCCGCGCCTGGCCAACGGCAAGGTCGACCACCGTGCGCTCGCGGCGCTGGCCGAGGACGTGTCCGATGCCCCCGCCGGGGAGGGCACGGCGGGCGCCGCCCGCGTCTCGCCCACCGACGTGACCGCCCTGCTGGCCCGGCTGCTCGGGCGCCCCGACGCCCGGCCCGCCGACTCGTTCGTCGCCCTCGGGGGCGACTCGCTGTCCTACGTCGAGGTGTCCCTGCGCCTCGAGGAGCTGCTCGGGCACCTGCCCACCGGATGGCCGACGCTCCCCGCCACCGTGCTCGCCGAGACCGTCCCGTCGACCCGTCGCCGCCGCGGCGTGTCGGTGGAGACCAACGTCGTGCTGCGGGCGCTGGCCATCGTGACCATCGTCGGGTCCCACGCCAACCTCTTCACGCTCCTCGGCGGCGCCCACGTGCTGCTCGCGATCGCCGGCTTCAACCTCGGCCGCTTCCAGCTCGGTGACCGGTCCCGGCGGGACCGGACGCGCGCGATCCTGCGCGGCCTGGCCCGGGTGGTGGTCCCGTCGGTGGCGGTCATCGGGGTCGTCGCCGCGCTCTCGCGCGACATCACGTGGAAGCAGGCCGCGCTCCTGACGGCCTTCACCGAGTGGAGCTGGTCCGAACCCCGGTGGAGCTACTGGTTCATCGAGGCCCTGACGCTGGCGGTCCTGGTGCTGGCCGGGCTGCTCGCCGTGCCCGCCGTGGACCGGGCGACCCGGCGGCGGCCGTTCGCGACGCCGGTGGTGCTCACCCTGGTGCTGCTCCCGACCCGCTACGACCTCGTCGGGATGCCCGGCGACCACGTGCACCGCGCCCACGGCGTCCTGTGGCTGCTGACCCTCGGGTGGGCGATGTCGCAGGCCCGGACCACCGCCCAGCGACTCGTCGTCTCGGCGCTCGTGGTCGCCCTCGTGCCCGGGTTCTTCTCGGTCGGCGGCGCCGAGCGGCACGTCTACCTGGCGCTGGGCCTGCTCGCGCTGACCTGGGTGCCGCGGGTGCGCCTGCCCGCCGCGGCGGCGTACGTCGTCGGCGTGGTGGCTGCCTCGTCGCTGTGGATCTACCTCCTGCACTGGCGGGTCTACCCCTGGTTCGAGGTCCAGTGGCCGCTCCTCGCGACCCTGCTCTCGCTCGCGGTCGGCGTCGCGGCAGCGACCGTCGTACGCCGTGTGGGGGAATCGCTGGGGCGCTGACGGTGTTGTGCTGGGTCGGCGCCCCTCGTGTCGTGGTCACCCCCGTGGCCGGGCGCCCCCGACGAGAGGACGCCTGAGTGGTGAGTGG
>NZ_JBFUMD010000638.1:0-1715 GCF_054049555.1 Nocardioides sp. P5_C9_2 | reverse complement strand
GATCTGGGAGTACGACGCCGTCTCGCGCAGGTAGCCGTCCTTGGCGCGGGCGAGGTACCACCTCAGTCCGGTGACCAGGGGCGGGAGCGCGAGAAGGCAGGGGAGGAACACCCACCAGCCGACGCTGAGCGCGGCGGCGAAGGTCAGCACCGCGGTCACGACCGCGATGGTCCACTCCGGCAGGGCCCAGCGCACCGACCAGCCGAGGCGGTCGATGTCGCTGCTGGTGCGGGTGAGCAGGTCACCGGAGCCGGCCGCCTCGACGGTGCCCACCGGGAGGGCGAGGGTGTTCTTGACGAAGTCCTCGCGCAGCTCGGCCAGCACCAGCTCGCCCATCACCTGGGAGCGGTAGCGGGCGAAGCGGGTCAGCACCGACTGGGCGAGCAGGAAGACCGCCAGCCAGATCGCGATCTCGTCGACGTGGTCGACGGTGGTGCCGTCCTCGACGGCCTGGACGAGGTCGCCGAGCAGCTGGGGCGCGGCGAGAGCCGAGAGCGCGGCCAGCACGTGGAGGCCCAGCGCCGACCAGAGCAGGGTCGGGTGCCGCTGCGCGACCTGCCGGACGTAGCGGCGCACGGCACGACCGTCGGCCACGGGGAGCTTGGTGGTCACACTCACGATGCCGCCACCTCCACGTCTCGCACGACGACCGTGCGGTAGGCGGGCTCGCCGGCCAGCAGGTCGGCGTGGGTGCCCACGGCCACGACCCGGCCGTCGACGAGGAAGGCGACCTCGTCGACCTCGTCGAGCAGCAGCGGGCTCACCGTGGTGACCACGGTGGTGCGCCCGGCCCGGTGGTCGCGCAGACGGGACGCGATCCGCATCTCGGTGTGGGCGTCGACCGCGCTGGTGGGCTCGACCAGCACCAGCACCTCCGGGTCGGCGRCGAGCGCCCGCGCCAGCACCAGTCGCTGGCGCTGGCCGCCGGAGAAGCTGCGGCCCCGCTCGGTGACGACCGAGTCGAGACCGTCCGGGAGCGCCTCGAGGATGTCCTCGGCCGATGCGGTGTGGATCGCGCGCCCGACGTCCCCACCGCCCCGCTCGTCGAGGCGGTCGCCGAGCCGCCCGGCGAAGAGGGCCGCGCCGGTGTCGGAGACGAGGATGCGGTCGCGCAGGTCCGCCTGGCGCAGCGAGGTGAGGGGCGTGCCGCCCCAGGTGACGTCGTCGTCCGGCTCGGGCGCGGCCAGGCCGAGGCGGTCCGCCAGCAGGGCCGAGTCGTCGGGCCGCTCGCTCACGATCGCGGTGAGCAGGCCGGGACGGACCCGCAGCCCGGTGCGGGCGTCGTACAGCTCCGAGCCGAGCGCGGGCGCATCGGCAGGGACGGCGGGGTCGACGAGGTCGGGCTCGAGGGCCAGCACCTTGCAGATCCGCCGGGACGAGACGAGGCCGCGGATGACCTTGTTGGCGAACTCGGTGGCGGTGCGCAGCGGGAGCATCAGGAACGCCGCGTAGCCGTAGAACGCGACCAGCTCGCCGGCCGAGATCTCGCCCGCGACGGCCGACCGGGCGCCCAGCCAGACCACGAGCACCACGAAGGTGCCGGGCAGGAAGACCTGCAGCGCGTCGAGCACCGACTGCAGCTTGGCGACGTTGACCGCCGCGGTGCGGGTGGCCTGCGACTCGCGGCGGTAGCGCGCGAGGAAGACCTGCTCGCCGCCGATGCCGCGCAGGACGCGGAGGCCGCCGACGATGTCGGTGCCGGTGTTGGACAGCTC
>NZ_JBFUMD010000637.1:0-1721 GCF_054049555.1 Nocardioides sp. P5_C9_2 | reverse complement strand
CGGGGGGACCTGGGTGGGGGCCGGGGAGCTCGCGCCGACCGCGCAGACGGCGATCGCCCGACTGCACCACCCCGGCGCGACGGTCCGGGTCCGCGTGCGCCTCACGAACACCGGCGCCGCCGCCGGCCGGATCCGGCTCCGCGGACCGGCGCGGCTCGCCGGAGGCGCCATCGACGTGGGCTACCGGGTCGCCGGCCGCGACCGCCGTCATGCGGTGAGCACGCGGGGGTGGCGCTCACCCGTCCTGGCTCCCGGGAGGAGCGTCCTGGTCCTGGCGCGGATCACCCTCGTGCGCAGGCCCGGGGGCGAGGGCCGCGTCCTGCCGCTTCGCGCCGGTGCCGGAGTCTCCACGGACCGCCTGGCCGTCGTGCTCCGCTTCCCGAGGTGAGCGGGCCGGGAGTGTGACCTGGGACGCACCGGAGGCTCGCTCCCGCCTAGAGACTGCGACCGCGTCTCACTATGTGGAGCGTCGTCTCTCATCCTGAGATTTCGTCTTGTGGTGAGGGTGTCCGGGGCTTGAGACTCCTTGACATGAGTCTTGCTGCCACGCACCAGTTCCTCGTGGTCCGACGCCACGTGGACCTCGGGCGCACCGGCAGCATGATGTGTTGGCACCGCTGAACCACGCCGCCCCCTGCACATCCGCGCCCACCGTCGCGCGCGGCCCTCAGCGAAGAAGGACACGACCTCGTGACCAGCACCCCGACCGCTCCTGCCGGCTCCGCCGCAGCCCCCGCCAAGCCCGTCCGCCGCAAGCGCGGTGAGGGCCAATGGGCCCTCGGCTACTCCGAGCCACTGAACAAGAACGAGCAGAGCAAGAAGGACGACGACCCCCTCAACGTCCGGGCACGCATCGAGAACATCTACTCCAAGCGCGGCTTCGACTCCATCGACCCCGCCGACCTGCGCGGGCGCTTCCGTTGGATGGGGCTCTACACGCAGCGGGCTCCCGGCTTCGACGGCGGCAAGACCGCCCTGCTCGAGGAGGAGGAGCTCGACGACCGCTACTTCATGATGCGGGTGCGCACCGACGGCCAGGTCCTGGGACCGGAGCAGCTGCGGGCGCTGGGCGAGACGTCGACGACGTACGCACGCAACACCGCCGACATCACCGACCGCAACAACATCCAGTACCACTGGATCGAGGTCGAGAGCGTCCCGGCGATCTGGGAGCGCCTCGAGTCGGTCGGCCTCATCACCATCGAGGCGTGCGGCGACTCGCCCCGGCCCTTCCTGGGCTCGCCGGTGGCCGGCATCGCCAAGGACGAGATCATCGACGGCTCCTCGGCGCTGGCCGAGATCAAGGCCCGTGCGATCGGCAACCCGGAGTTCTCCAACCTGCCCCGCAAGTTCAAGACCGCACTGACCGGGCACCCCAGCCACGACGTGGCCCCCGAGGTCAACGACGTCTCCTTCGTCGGCACCGTCCACCCCGAGCACGGCCCCGGCTTCGACATGTGGGTCGGCGGCGGACTCTCGACCAACCCGATGCTCGCCCAGAAGCTGGGGGTGTGGATCCCGCTGGACGAGGTGGCCGATGCGTGGGAGGGCGTCGCGTCGATCTTCCGCGACTACGGCTACCGGCGACTGCGCTCCAAGGCACGGCTCAAGTTCCTGGTCGCGGACTGGGGCGTGGAACGGTTCCGCGAGGTCCTCGAGACCGAGTACCTGAAGCGCGCACTGGTCGACTGCCCCTCCCCCGCCACCCCGGTCTCCCAGGG
>NZ_JBFUMD010000636.1:0-1723 GCF_054049555.1 Nocardioides sp. P5_C9_2 | reverse complement strand
CGCTGGGACGGGGTTCCGCCCTCGGGCTCGGGATCGCGCTCACCTGGTTCAGCCTCCTGGTGCTCATCCCGTTGTCGGCGGTGGTGGTGGAGGCGACCGGGGGCGGGCTGGACACCTACGCGTCGGTCTTCACCAACCCGCAGACCTTCGACGCTCTCAAGCTCACCGTGCTCGCGTCCGCCACGATCACTGCGATCAACATCGTCATGGGCACGGTCATCGCCTACGTGCTGGTCCGGGACCGGTTCTGGGGCAAGGGCCTGCTCGACCTCCTCATCGACATCCCGTTCGCGATGCCGACGATCGTGGCCGGGCTGGTGCTGCTCGCCCTCTACGGCACGGGGGGCCCTCTCGGGCTGTCGGTCAACAACACCCCGACGGCTGTCTACCTGGCCATCGCCTTCGTCACCCTGCCTTTCGTGGTGCGGACGGTGCAGCCGGTCCTCGAGGAGCTCGAGACCGACGTGGAGGACGCTGCCGCCTCGCTCGGGGCGAGTCGCGCCACGACGTTCCGTCGGGTGATCCTGCCCTCGCTGACGCCGGCGATCTTCGCGGGCGCGGCGCTGTCCTTCGCCCGCGGCATCAGCGAATACGGCTCGATGGTGCTGCTCTCGGGGAACCTCGCGCACAAGACCGAGGTCGCATCGTTCCGGGTCAAGTCCATGCTGGAGGGCGACAACCGCCCCCAGGCGGCGGCCCTGGCGACGGTGCTGCTGGTCGTGGCGCTGGTGGCCATCGTGTTCCTCGACATCACACAGCGTCGGCTGGCTCGCCGTGGCTAGCCCGAGCCGCGCCGTGGGGGGTCGCTCCCGGCTGCTGACCTGGACGCTGCGGATCGTGGTCGTGACCTACCTCGGACTGCTCGTGGCCTGGCCGACCGCGCTCGTTGTCGCGCGCACCTTCGGCGATGGGCTCGAGGGCATCCGAATCGCGCTCGAGGACCCCGACGTCATGCACGCACTGATCCTCTCCGTCCAGGTCGCGCTCATCTCGGTGCTCCTCAACCTGATCTTCGGCGTCGGCATGTCACTCCTGCTCGTGCGCTACGACTTCTGGGGCAAGCGGGCGCTGTCTGCGCTGATCGACCTTCCGCTCGCGGTCTCCCCGATCGTGGTCGGCCTGGCCCTGGTGCTGGTCTACAACGGTCGCTACGGCTGGTTCGGGCCCTTCCTGGAGGACCACGGCTTCCAGGTCACCTTCGCAATGCCGGGCATCGTGATGGCCACGACCTTCGTCGCCCTGCCGCTGGTCATCCGCGAGGTGGTGCCGGTGCTCGAGGAGATAGGCACCGACCAGGAGCAGGCTGCCCGGAGCCTCGGCGCCAGCGGTGCCCAGACGTTCTGGCGCATCACCCTGCCCGGCATCCGCTGGGCCGTCGTCTACGGCGTCGTGCTGTCCCTGGCGCGCTCGCTCGGCGAGTTCGGTGCCGTGCAGGTCGTCGCCGGCAACGTCGGCGGGTCCACCCAGACTGCCCCCCTTCTCGTCCAGGCCAAGTATCAGGGCTTCGCCGAGCAGACGGCGTACTCCATGTCTTTCATGCTTGTCTTCGCTGCCGTCATCTGCCTGGGCGTCGTCGCCCTGATCCGTCCAAAGGAGAACCGCTCGTGAGTATCGAGGTCACAGGAGTCAGCAAGAAGTTCGGGGACTTCGTCGCCCTCGACGACGTCACCGTTTCGCTGCCGACGGGACAGCTCACCGCCCTGCTCAGCTCACCGCCCTGCTC
>NZ_JBFUMD010000635.1:0-1739 GCF_054049555.1 Nocardioides sp. P5_C9_2 | reverse complement strand
GCCGACGACGGTCATCGACTGGTCGGGCGGTGCTCCGGAGGTCGTGCGGTACGGCGCCGGCGACGCCTCGCGCTTCGAGGCCTGAGCCGCCGGGACCGTAGCGGGGGGTCGTGCAGGTGCGCGACCTCGGCCAGAGGGCACGCGCCATTCGTGCGCCCGTGCGCAAGGACGACTCAGCGCAGGAACGTCTCCAGCAGCGGTCCGGCCGTCTGTGAGCCGGAGACGCCGGTCTCGACGAAGACGGCGACGGCCAGGTCGCCCTGGGTGGCGATCATCCACGTGTGCGTCGGCAGGGACCCGGAGGCGTCGGGGCGGCCGTACTCGGCGGTGCCGGTCTTGGCGCCGATCTCGCCGGGCAGTGCGGCCAGGAAGCCGCCCGAGCCGTCGGTGACCACGGCCCGCATGAGGCCGCGGAGCTGGGTGGCCTCCGCTGCGGTCAGCGGCGTCGGGTCGGCCGCGGAGGGGACCTCGTGGTCGAGGACGAGACGCGGGGTGACCGTCGTACCGGCGCTGACCGACGCGGCGACGGTCGCCATCGCCATGGGCGAGGCGAGGACCGTGCCCTGGCCGATGAGGTCGGCCGCCTTCTCGGTCTCGCCCTGGGGGAGGGGGACCTGTCCGAAGTACGCCGGAAAGCCGAGGTCGCGGTCGATCCCCAGCCCGAGCGAGCCGGCCGCCGCGGCGAGGGCGGTGTCGTCGAGGCGGTCTCGCTGGGAGATGAAGGCGGTGTTGCACGAGTTGGCGACCGCCTGGCGCAGCGTGATCCGGCCGATGCCGGAGGCGGGGTAGTCGTCGTAGTTCTTGAACGTCTTGCCGTCGACCACCGTGGTGGCATYGCAGTCGACCGGGCTGTCGGGACCGAGCCCGGCCCGCAGGAGCGCCAGCGAGCTGACCACCTTGAAGGTCGAGCCGGGTGCGTACTGGCCGAACGTGGCGGCGTTGAGCCCGTCGTTGCCCGGGCCGTTGGCGGCGGCGAGGATGTCGCCGCTGGACGGTCGGATCGCCACGAGGGCGCTGACCGGCCCGGTGCCGGCCAGTGCCTGCTCGGCCTTCTGCTGCAGGGCTGGGTCGAGGGTGAGCCGCAGGGGTCGACCGGGGACCGGAGGCTGCTCGAACAGCGTGCGGTCCGCCTCGCCGCCGGTGGCGCTGACGCGCAGACCGGGTGTCCCGCGCAGCTGCTCGTCGTACCGGGCCTGGAGCCCGGAGAGCCCGACCACGTCTCCCGCGGCGATCGCACCGCCGGAGGCCTCGACGGCCTCGGCGGTGGCGTCGCCGACCACACCGAGCAGCGGGGCTGCGAACTCCCGGGTGGGCGCGAGCGGCAGCTCGTCCTCGAACCGCGCCGCCCCGGGGATGGCGGCGTAGGCCGGGGTGAGCGTGGTGGCGGCGTCGTCGGCGCGCAGGACCAGCGCCTCGACGAACGCCTTGTCGCCGGCCGCCTCCACCTGCGCGACGTAGTCGGCGACGCCCAGGTCGAGCGCGCGGGCGACGGCGCGGGCCGAGGACGTCCACTGGTCGGGCCGGGCCTGGGTCTTGTCCAGCCCGAGGCGCACGACGGGGCGCGGACCCACGATCGTGCTGTCCCCGGCCCCGAGGACCGGTCCGCGCTCGGCGGGCAGGCTGCTGAGGGCCAGGCTCTCCCCGGGTGCGAGGTCGGGGGCGACGACGGCGGGGCTCCAGGTGACCTGCCAGGCGTCGTCCACCCTGGTCGCCTCGACCGGTGTCTCGTAGGCCCACTC
>NZ_JBFUMD010000634.1:0-1741 GCF_054049555.1 Nocardioides sp. P5_C9_2 | reverse complement strand
GGTCAGCGAGGCCGCCCGTGAGCGGATGTTCGAGCCGTTCCAGCGCCTCGGGGACGCCACTCCCGGCGGACTCGGCCTCGGTCTCGCGGTGGCGCGTGGCCTCGCGGACGCCGTGGGTGCCACGCTCGAGGCGGACGACACCCCCGGCGGGGGCCTCACCATGGTGCTCACGGTCCCGCTCGCGGTGACAGGATCCTGACGTGTCCGCCCATGTGCTCGTGGTCGACGACGAGGCAGCCCTGGCCCGGGCGCTGCAGATCAACCTGCAGGCCCACGGCTGGACGGTGACGACCGCGCACGACGGACGGTCCGCGCTGGACGCGGTGGCGACCACGCATCCCGACGTGGTGCTGCTCGACCTCGGCCTGCCGGACATGGACGGGATGCAGGTCATCGAGGGCATCCGCGGATGGACGTCCGTGCCGATCGTGGTGCTCTCGGCGCGTCAGCACGGCGAGGACAAGGTCGACGCGCTCGACATGGGTGCCGACGACTACGTCACCAAGCCCTTCGCGATGCAGGAGCTCCTGGCCCGGCTGCGCGCCGCCGTACGTCGCTCGCACGAGCCCGTGCGCGATGCCGCGCCCGTCGTCGTCGGCGACCTGGTCATCGACTTCGGACGCAAGGCGGTCAGTCGCGGTGGACAGGACGTGCGGCTCACGCCGACCGAGTGGTCGTTCCTCGAGCTGCTGGCGCGCAACCTCGGCCGGCTGGTGTCCCGCGAGCAGGTCCTGCGCGAGGTGTGGGGCCCGGCCTACCTCACCGAGACCCACTACCTGCGGGTGTACGCAGCCCAGCTGCGGCGCAAGCTCGAGGCCGATCCGGCGCACCCGCGCCACCTCGTCACCAGCCCCGGCCTGGGCTACCTGCTGCAGCCCTGAGCCGCTCGCGCACGCCGGGGGAAAACGCACGTGCACCCGTCGTTAGGGTGGGGCCACCGACCGGCAGCCAGCCGGCCTGTTCTTCTGTGAGGACTCATCGTGGCCAAGCCCGCACCCACCGCCCTGGACAACGTCGTCTCCCTCGCGAAGCGCCGAGGCTTCGTCTACCCCTGCGGTGAGATCTACGGCGGCACCAAGTCCGCCTGGGACTACGGCCCGCTCGGCGTGGAGCTCAAGGAGAACATCAAGCGCCAGTGGTGGAAGTTCATGGTCACCCGGCGCGAGGACGTGGTGGGCCTGGACTCCAGCGTCATCCTCCCGACCCGCACGTGGGAGGCCTCGGGCCACCTCAAGACGTTCAGCGACCCGCTCACCGAGTGCCAGTCGTGCCACAAGCGCTTCCGCGAGGACCACCTGCAGGAGGACTACGCGTCGAAGCAGGAGGCCAAGGGCAACCCCGTGGACCCTGATTCGGTGGACATCAACGAGTCGGTGGCCTGCCCCAACTGCGGCACCCGCGGCGCGTGGACCGAGTCGCGCAACTTCAACATGATGCTCAAGACCTACCTCGGCGTCATCGAGGACGAGTCGGGCCTGCACTACCTGCGTCCCGAGACCGCCCAGGGCATCTTCCTCAACTTCGCCAACGTGGTCACGAGCAGCCGCCAGAAGCCGCCGTTCGGCATCGCCCAGATGGGCAAGAGCTTCCGCAACGAGATCACGCCCGGCAACTTCATCTTCCGCACCCGCGAGTTCGAGCAGATGGAGATGGAGTTCTTCGTCAAGCCCGGCGAGGACGAGGAGTGGCACCAGCACTGGATCGACCAGCGCACGCAGTGGTACGTCGACCTGGGCATCGA
>NZ_JBFUMD010000633.1:0-1748 GCF_054049555.1 Nocardioides sp. P5_C9_2 | reverse complement strand
CGACCAGCGCGTCGGGGACCTCCGAGATGCGCCACTCGCCGTCCTCCGAGGTCAGCCCCACCCGCAGGGTCGCCTCCTCGCGCGAGCGCTGCCAGGCACCGCGGTCGTCGTACTCGTTGACGGTGGTCAGCGGGACCTCGACCGAGAGGTCGCCGCCCACCGGGTCACCGAGCTCCCCGTAGGTGACGATGGCATCGTCCGGGCGCCAGTCGCGCTGCGCGTCCTGGCTGAGGAACTGCCGGGCCACGTTGGTCGTGATCGGCCGGGCCTTCATCGCCTCCAGGAAGTGGGTGACGATCTCGGAGGTCGACTCCCCCCGCTGCGGGGGCTTGGGGTCGAAGTCGATGCCCGGCGGGGTCGCGGTCTCGCTCGACGCCTGCACCTGGGTCACCGGACCGTCGGTCGGCATCCGCACGCATGCCGACAGCCCGAGCACGACCGCCAGCACGCCGAGGAGGGCGACGGGCCGTCTCACGCCGACTCCAGGGCGTCGGTCGGGACCAGGGGGAGCGGGCTGTGCCGCAGCGGCTGCGAGAGCCGGCGCGGCAGCGTCAGCCGGAACTGGGCACCCTCGCCCAGACGGCCCCACGCCTGCAGCCAGCCGCCGTGCAGGTGGGTGTCCTCGAGGGAGATCGACAGGCCGAGACCGGTGCCCCCGCTGGTGCGGGCGCGGGCCGGGTCGGCGCGCCAGAAGCGGTTGAAGACCATCGCCGACTCCCCCGGCGCGAGGCCGACGCCGAGGTCGCGGACGGCGATCGCGGCCGAGTGGTCGTCCCCGGCCACCAGCAACCGGATGTCGCGCCCCTCGGCATGGTCGATGGCATTGGTCACGAGGTTGCGCACGATGCGCTCCACCCGACGGGGGTCGGCCTCGGCCAGGCAGGGGTGAGCGGGGGCTTCGACGACCACCCGGGTGTGCCGCTGCTCGGCCAGGGCGCGGGTCATCTCCACGACCCGGCGGGCCACGTCGACGAGGTCGACGTCCTCGGCCTCCAGCACTGCGGCACCGGCGTCGAACCGGCTGATCTCCAACAGGTCGGCGAGCAGGGTCTCGAAGCGGTCGATCTCGAGCTGGAGCAGCTCGGCGGCCCGCGCGGTCACGGGGTCGAAGCTGGCCCGGGCGTCGTGCAGCACGTCGCCGGCCATCCGCACCGTCGTGAGCGGCGTACGGAGCTCGTGGGAGACGTCGGAGACGAAGCGGCGCTGGAGCCGGCTCAGCTCCTCGAGCTGGCGGATCTGGCGCTGGAGGTTGGAGGCCATCTGGTTGAAGGAGGTCGCCAGCCGTGCCAGGTCGTCCTCCCCGCTCACCCGCAGGCGCTCCTGCAGCTGGCCGGCGGCCAGCCGCTCGGCCACCCGACGGGCCATCCGGACCGGGGTGACCACCTGGCGCGCGACCAGCCAGGCCAGGCCTGCGACGAGCAGGAGGAGGAGCACCCCCGCGGTGAGGAGCGCACGGATGACGAGCGCCATCGTCCCGCGCTCCTCGTCCAGCGAGTAGAGGTAGTAGAGCGTGTACGTGTGGTCGTCGGCGGGCAGCGTCACCTGGCTGCCCACCACGACGCCGGCCCCCTCGGGCAGCCCGGGGATGGCGCGGGTGGTCGAGATGTCGGTGTAGGTCCAGGCCGTCGCCGCGGGCCCCTCGAAGTGCCGCTGGAGCGACTCGGGGACGCTGGCGATGTCGAGGCCCTGGGTGAACTTCGCACCGCCGTTGGCGAGCCGGCTGCCGGGGCCGATCGCCGGGGACAGGA
>NZ_JBFUMD010000632.1:0-1749 GCF_054049555.1 Nocardioides sp. P5_C9_2 | reverse complement strand
GGTGCAGCCCTTCCACCGCGTCGTGCGGGCCTACGAGCAGCTGTCGTCGTACTTCAACGTGATGGCGGTGATGGCCAGCGGCGTCCTCGCGCGCCGCCCCGCCCGGCGACCGATGGCCTTCGGGCCGTGCCTGCTCACCTCGCGCGGGGACTACGAGCGGGCCGGCGGGCACGAGGCGGTGCGCGGGGAGATCCTCGACGACGTGCAGCTGGCGGCGGCGTACCACCGGGCCGGCCTGGCGGTGCGCTGCGCCGTCGGCGGCTCGTCGATCCGGATGCGGAGCTATCCCGGCGGGCTGCGGCAGCTGGCCGACGGCTGGACCAAGAACGTCGCGTCCGGAGCCTCGGCCGCGGCGGCCGGACCGACCCTGGCCGCCGTGCTGTGGGTGTGCGCCCACCACGCCGTCGCCGTCGGCGCGACCCTGGCGCTGGTCGAGGTCGCGACCGGTCGGGGGGCTTCCCTGACCCACGGCGACCCCGCCCTGTGGGCGCTGGCCTGGGTCGGGGTCGCGGCCCAGCTGCGGTGGATCCTGCGTCGTATCGGCTCGTTCCGATGGTGGACGTGGGCGGTGTTCCCGGTGTGCCTGCTGGCCTTCGACGTGATCTTCGCGCGGTCGGCCGCCCTCACGGCGGTCCGGCGCTCGGTGCGCTGGCGCGGCCGCGAGGTCGACCTGCGCGGCTCCTCCGAGGAGGTGGTCTGATGCTCCGGCTCCTGATGCCGCAGGCCCTGACCATCGCCGTCGACGTGATCGCGTGGGGGGCCTTCCACGCGGGCACCGGGTACGCCGCCCACCGCCTCGGCGACACCCGCCTGTCGCAGGACGGGTGGCTGCTGCGGCCGCGCTCGTTCGAGGTCGGCGGCCGGTGGTACCGGCGGCGCCTGCGGATCCACCGCTGGAAGGACCGGGTCCCCGAGGCGGGCGCCCTGTTCGCCGGCGGCGTCAGCAAGCGCCAGCTCCCGTCGTACGACGTCGAGGGGTTGCAGCTCTTCGTCCGCGAGACGCGCCGCGCCGAGCTGGCCCACTGGTGGGCGATGGCGTGCGGGCCGCTGTTCGTCCTGTGGAACCCGCCGCTCGCGGCCGGGCTGCTGATCGCGTACGGCGTGGGCGTCAACGCGCCCTTCATCGCGATCCAGCGCTACAACCGGTTCCGGACCCAGGCGATCATCGCGCGGCGGTATCGGTGACCCAGGAGCTGGACCGCGACCTCGAGTCGTCGGACGGGTCGGGGTCGGACGGGTCGGGGGAGTCGCGGCACGGGCCGGTCGCCCAGCTGCTCATCGCCTGGTCGCCGCTCAGCGTCATCCTGCTGGCCTACGCCGTGGCCGGGTGGATCAGCGCGCCGTTGCAGGAGGGCGACGGCGCGGCGACCAACCGGCTCGGCTTCGGGATCCACGTCTCCGGTCCGCCCGCGGTCGACCGGGGCTTCTTCGGGGCGGTCCCGTCGGTCTGGCTGCAGGAGCGGCTCGTCGACGGCTCCCCGCACTGGTACGACGCGATCGCGGCACTGGTCTACGTCACCCACTTCGTGTCCATCCCGATCGTCACGGCCGTCGCCTGGTTCTGGCTGCGGGACCGCTTCCGGGCCTGGCTCTCGGCGGTCCTGGTGTTCACCGTGCTCGGCGTGAGCGGGTACGTCGTGTACCCGGCCGTCCCGCCGTGGCTGGCCTCCGAGCAGGGCGAGATCGGCAGCGTCGACCGTATCTCCGACCTGGGCTGGGAGTACCTCCACCTCGACTGGGTGGGCACCC
>NZ_JBFUMD010000631.1:0-1762 GCF_054049555.1 Nocardioides sp. P5_C9_2 | reverse complement strand
GAGGTACTCGTGGCGGGTGCGCTGGCCGGGCTCGCGGTAGGGCTCCTTGGTCAGCAGTCCGGCGTCAACAAGCTCTCGTAGTCGCGAGGAGGCGACGGTCTCGGTCAGGCCAGCGCGACGGACGAAGTCATCGAAACGGGTGGTTCCGTAAGCGGCCTCCCGGAGCAGCAGCATCGCCGAGCGGGTGCCGACCACTTTGAAGGTGCGTTCGATGGGGCAGAAGTCGGGGCGGGCCATCCGGGCGGGGTCGGCGAGGCGGCCTTCGAGTTGCACGGGCATGGATTCATCGTATCGGCTGACTTGGCAAATACCTAGTCAGACTCTAGAGTCCTGACTGTGTCTATCCCCAGTCAGACCCGGACCCGACTCGTCGTCCTCGTGGCGGTCGGCGCCGCCTTCATGTCGAGCCTCGACCTGTTCGTGGTCAACGTGGCCTTCGACGACATCGGTGCGAGCCTCGGCGTCAACCGGCCCGGTGGCCCCACCGCAGGTGATCTCAGCTGGGTCCTGAACGCGTATGCCGTCACGTTCGCCGCGCTGCTGGTGCCGTTCGGGAGGCTGGCCGACCGCTACGGGCGCAAGCACCTCTTCCTGGGTGGCCTGCTGCTGTTCACGCTGGCGAGCGTGGCATGTGCGCTCAGCGGCAGCGTGTGGGTGCTCGTCGCCTTCCGTGTCCTGCAGGCAGCAGGGGCCGCGGCCATGACGCCGACCAGCCTGGGCATCCTCCTCGCGGCGCTGCCGGCGGAGAGACGGATCGGCGGGGTACGCCTCTGGGCCGCGACGGGTGCGATCGCCGCAGCGATCGGCCCGAGCGTTGGCGGGGTGCTGACGCAGTTCGGCTGGCAGTGGGTGTTCCTGATCAACCTCCCCGTGGGCGCGGCGCTGCTGGTGGTCGCCCTGCGCGAGGTGCACGACGTGCGATCCGACGACGAGGCAGGTGTGCCCGACCTGCTCGGAGCCGTGCTCTTCGCCGCGTCGGTCGGCCTGCTCGCCCTCGGCCTGGTGAAGAGTCCGGAGTGGGGCTGGGCGAGCGGACGAACAGCCCTGGCGTTGGGGCTGTCCGTGGTGCTGGGAGCCCTCTTCGCGCTGCGGTCGATGCGGCACCCCTCCCCGGTCATCCATCCCGAACTGCTGCGCGTCACCACCTTCCGGTGGGCGATCGTCACGATGGTGCTGTTCAACGTCTCCTTCGCGATCAACCTRCTGGTCGGCATCCTGTGGCTGCAGCAGATCTGGGGCTACTCCGCGCTGCAGACCGGCTTCGCCGTCGCCGTAGGGCCCGTCCTCGTCCCGGTGACCGCAGCGCTCAGCCACCGGTTCCTGTCCACTGTGCGACCGGCCCGGCTGATCACCGCGGGTTCCTTCGTAATGGCGCTGAGCTCGCTGTTCCTGGCGCTGCGCATGGGCCCGGAACCGGCGTACCTGACCACCTACCTGCCCGGTTGGCTGCTCGGCGGCGTCGGGGTCGGGCTGGCGCTGCCCAACCTGATGGCTGGCGCGACCCACGACCTCGCGCCACACCAGGCAGCGACAGGAAGCGGCGTAGTCACCATGGCCCGCCAGATCGGCTTCGTCATCGGCGTGAGCATCCTGTTCGCAATCGTGGGCGACGGYGTCGGCCTGGTCGCGATGGACGCGTTCACCACCTGCTTCCTTGTCGCAGCGGCAGTCCTGGTGGCTGCAGCCCTGACCGCCTTCGGCATGGCCGCTCGGGTCCGTCCTACGGAGGCAGCGCCTGCTCCGGGTCCGATCTCTGGGAGCG
>NZ_JBFUMD010000630.1:0-1764 GCF_054049555.1 Nocardioides sp. P5_C9_2 | reverse complement strand
TCCGAGGACCTTGTCGGGCAGGTCGAGCCGCGGCTCGCTGCGACCGACGGCCACCGCCGCGACCGGAGCGAGGGGCTCCACGGTCGTCAGGTCGAGAGTCGGGTCGAGCCCGGCGATGCGGGCGACGTACTCCTCCACCGGCGACGTCGGCCCGGCCAGCGCCCGCACCGTGCCGCCGACGTGGGCCAGCGCCGGGCCGGTCTGYAGCACCGACAGGCTGCCGGCGGTGAGGCCCTGGTCGGGACCGAGCGCGGTGTGTGGCGCGACCATCCGGATCCGGTCGAGCGGGAGTGCCAGCGCGTCGGCGGCGAGCTGGGCGAGCGCGGTGGCGATGCCCTGGCCGAGCTCGGCCTTGCCGACCCGCACCTCGACCACCCCACCGTCCACCCCACCGTCCACCCCGCCGTCCACCGCCACCCAGCTGCCGAGCCGGGGGTTGGTGATGACGTGCGGGGGCAGCTCGGTCATGACGTGGCCGGCTGCGTCCGGGCGGCGAGGACGGCGTCGACGATCCGGCGGTGCGCCCCGCAGCGGCACAGGTTGCCGTCGAGCGCCTCGGCCACCCGGGCGGCGTCGGCGTCGGGCTCGGCGTCGAGCAGGGCGGCCGCGCGGACCACGATCCCGGAGATGCAGAAGCCGCACTGCGCGGCCTGCCGGTCGAGGATCGCGCGCTGCACGGGGTGCGGCGTGCCGTCGGCGGAGAGCCCCTCGACAGTGGTGACCGCGCGGCCCTCGGCCTGCCACACCGGGGTCTGGCACGACGGGACGACGGCGCCGTCGAGGACGACGTGGCAGGCGCCGCACAGTCCCTGTCCGCAGCCGAAGCGGGTGCCGACGAGGCCGAGGTCGTCGCGCAGCACCGTCAGCAGCGGCGTGTCCGGGTCGCCGCCGACCTCGACGGGCGTGCCGTTGACCTCGAAGCCGGTCACCCGAAGACCTCCGGGTGGTGGGAGAGCTCGATGCGGGTGCGCCGGATGTGCCCGCCGAGGAAGCGCTCGCCGTCGTCGGCGTCGCGGCGGACCACGGCGTCGAGGATCAGCCGGTGCTCGGAGTTGACCACCCACATCCGGCTGCGACCGCCCAGCGCGACGAACGCGCGTCGGTAGTGCTGGGTGGAGTTCCACAGCCGCGTCACGTTGGACATCAGCGGGTCGATGTGGCAGCCGGAGTAGGTGAGCATGTGGAACTCGCGGTCGAGGTCGAGGAACTTCTCGAGGTCCTCGTTGTCCTCGATCCGCTGCTGCACCTCCTCGAGCTGCGCGTGCTCGTCGGGTCCGAGCTGCGGCATGCTCTCGGCGAGGGCCAGCGGTTCGAGGCGCTCGCGCATCCGGTAGACCACGTCCACCTCGTGCGGCGACAGCCGGGGCACCCGGGCGCCCTTGTGGGCCTCGTGCTCGGTGAGGCCCTCGGCCTCGAGCATCCGCAGGGCCTCGCGCACCGGCAGCCGGCTCGCGCCGAGGCGCTCGGCGACCTCCTCCTGCCGGATCCGGTCGCCGGGCTTGAGCTCACCGCCCAGGATCGCCTCGCGGAGGTACGCCGCGACGCGGGTGCTGCCGATGCCCGTGCTGCTGCCCGTGGTGCCGCTCGTCTCGCTCATGGTCGGGGATTCTCCCGGTCCCAGCGCTTGCCTCCCGGGGCGGACACCAGCTCGAACTGCATCCCCCACGGGCTGCGGAAGTAGATCCACCGGTTGCCCTCGGCCGGGCCCCGGCTCGCGGTGGGCCCGTCGAGGACCTCGACCCCCGCCGTACGCAGGACCTCGAC
>NZ_JBFUMD010000629.1:0-1770 GCF_054049555.1 Nocardioides sp. P5_C9_2 | reverse complement strand
CGGAGGAGAACCTGTCACGTCGTGGGCGAGGAGGTACGGCGACCCGCCTGACAGGATGCGTGCGTGGACCTCGAGACGCTGGCCTGGCTCCGGACCGATGCCGGCCGGCGGCTGCTGGAGGAGGCGACCCTGTCATGGGCCGAGCATGACGGTGACCCGGTCCGCGTCGCGACGGCGGTACGCCGTCTGGAGCCGGACCCGGGCCGGGCGGCGGCGGCCACCACCCAGGTGCAGCTGCGGGCGAAGGCGGTCGCGAAGTTCGGCGACCTCGCGCCGCGCATGTTCTTCACCCCCGACGCGCTCGAGCAGTCGACCCGGTTCCGCGTCGCCGAGCACCGCGCGGCACGTCTCGCGGCCGCCCGGCCCGCCAGCGTCATCGACCTCGGGTGCGGCATCGGGGGCGACCTGCTGGCCTTCGCCCGCGCCGGGCTGACCGCCGCCGGCGTGGACCTCGACCCGCTGCGGGTGGCCCTCGCCCAGGCCAACCTCGAGGCCCTCGGCCTGCCCGGGGCCGTGCAGGTCGCCGACGCCACCGCTCTCGACGTGTCGGGCTTCGGTGCCGTCTTCGCCGATCCCGCCCGACGCGGCGCGCGTGGCCGGGTGTTCGACGCCGAGGGCTGGACCCCGCCGTGGCCCTTCGTGCTCGAGCTCCTCACCGGGACGGCCGTGGTCAAGGTCGCCCCCGGGATCCCGCACGCGATGCTGCCGGGCGACATCGAGGCCGAGTGGGTGAGCGACGGCGGCGAGGTCAAGGAGGCCGCCCTCTGGTCGCCCCACCTCGCCACGACCCGTCGCCGCGCCACCGTCATCGGCGTCGGCGGTCTCGCCAGCCTCACCGACGAGGACGACCCCTACACCGGACGGCCACGCCCCGTGCGTGCGGTGGGCGCCTTCCTCTACGAGCCCGACGGCGCCGTGATCCGGGCCGGGCTGGTCACCRCCGTGGCCGCCGGGGTCGGGGGCGGTCTCCTCGACGAGCACATCGCCTACGTCACCGCCGACGACGCCTTCCACTCCCCCTTCGCCCGCTCCTACCGTGTCCTCGAGGAGCTCCCCTACCGGGAGAAGCCGCTGCGGGCCGCACTGCGCGAGCGCGGCATCGGCCGCCTGGCGATCAAGAAGCGCGGCGTCGACGTCGTCCCGGAGCAGCTGCGCAAGCGCCTCGCCCTCCGCGGCGACAACGAGGGGACCCTCGTCATGACCCGGGTCGCCGGAGCCGGTACCGCCCTGCTGGTGGAGCCCGTCTAGCAGCCGCGCCGCTCGACCCCGGCCACGTCGACGGGGAGCCGGCCCGGGGCCTGCGCCCTGCCGAGGAGCACGTCGACCAGGGCCGACATCGCGCCGGGGGTGTCACCGAAGGTCGCCAGCCGCACCGGGGCGCCCACGCTGCCCAGGACGTACGGCGTGTTGGTCGCGACCGCGACCTGGCCGTCGTACGTCGCGTCCTGGTAGCCGGTGAAGCCGATGCTCGTGCCGGCCGCGAGCCGGGCGTCCTCGGCGTCGGTCCAGCGCCCGAGCGCGGCGGCCCGGCGTCTCTCCCGGGCCTTCCACGCCGCCCGGCGCCGCTCGAAGACCTTGACCTTCTCCTTCTTCGCGCGTCGGGGGGCCGGCTCCGCGGTCGTCAGCGAGGCCGGGGCCGCCCGCCGGGTGAGCACCTCGAGGCCCGCCGCCCGCGCGGCGCCGGCGAAGTTGGCCACCGCCACCGGGTCGCCGGTCGGGGCGACGGAGTCACCCACGAGCCGTCCCCGACAGTCCCCGGCGACGCTGGTG
>NZ_JBFUMD010000628.1:0-1771 GCF_054049555.1 Nocardioides sp. P5_C9_2 | reverse complement strand
CTCGCATCCTGCGAGACGCGGCGCCGGGCGCCGGCACCGCGTGAGACCACAGCCGGACCGGAGTCACATGGGTGTAGTCCGGCCCGGCTCGCGACGACCCGAGGCCTCGCCAAACGCCCGAGGTTGGTGGTTCACTGCCGACATGGGGGACGAACGGGATGGACCGCGCGACGACGCGCAGGAGCGTGCGAGGGCCGCGAGGGAACGGGCGGTCCGGGCCAGGTGGGAGAGCACCGCGCGCGCGATCCTGGATGCGGCCGAGGCACGTGACGCGGTCGCCGACGCCCGTGACGCCGCGGCCGCCAAGCGGGAGAACGATCTCGACCGAGCCGAGCTCCTGGATCCGACGAGCGACTACGGGGCGCACTGGACCGAGCGGCGCCGGGCGGGCCTGGATCGCACGCACGCCGAACGGGACCGGGCCGCGGCCCGCGAGGACCTCCGGCGGCTGACTCAAGGGCCCGGCGGCGCGTCCGACGGTCAGCCTGACGGCGACAGTGATCGCGACGGCGTGGCCGAAGGCGAACCCGACGCCACCTGACCTGGTGCCCGGTCTTCGGCGCCGCGGTCCGCCCTCTCGTCACTCCCCTGTTTCGGGACCTTCGCCTCCTGCGCGCCGCACCCCCGATCCCCGAGGCTCGGGTCAGGACGGGAGGCGCATCGATGGGTGACAGCAACGCGGGGGCCGCCGGCGGCGGCGCGATCTACGGGCTCGGGGTCCTCGGGGCGCTGGTCTGGTTCTGGCAGCAGGCGGACGGCTTTCTCGAGCACCTGTGGGGCATCGTCGAGGGCCTGTTCTGGCCGGCCTTCATGGTCTACCAGGCGTTCGAGGCGCTGGCGCGCTGAGCCCTGATGATTCCGGAGGAGATGTGAGCCCGTGCACGAGGTGAGCATCGAGGCCCTGGACCTGCGCCGCCTGGAGCGCATCCTGCCGGCCGGGCGGGCGCAGGCGCTGCGGGCCCGGGCCGTGGAGGCTGCCGAGGGGCTCCGTGGCCGCGTCGTCTGGAACGTGAGCTCCACCGCTCGTGGCGGGGGTGTCGCCGAGCTGCTCCAGGTCCTGGTCGCCTACGGGTGCGGCGCGGGCGTGGACACCCGGTGGCTGGTGCTCGACGCCGACCCGGAGTTCTTCACGATCACCAAGCGGCTGCACAACTTCCTGCACGGCTCCCCCGGTGACGGCCGACTGCTCGACGATGCCGCCCGAGCCCACTACGAGGCGGTCCTGGCCGCCAACCTGCCCGACCTGCACCGGCGGGTCCGGCCCGGCGACGTGGTGATCCTCCACGACCCCCAGACGGCGGGGCTGGTGGACGACCTGGCGCAGCGCGGGGCCGTGATCGCCTGGCGGTGCCACGTGGGTCGCGACGATCCGCACGAGCGGGCCGACGCCGGGTGGGCCTTCCTGCGCCCGTACGTCGAGCACGCCGCCGCGTTCGTCTTCTCCCGACGGGTCTACGCCCCCGACTGGGTCCCCCACGACCGGCTCTGGGTCATCCCTCCGTCCCTCGACCCGTTCAGCGCGAAGAACCTGGGGCTCAGCGACGAGGACGTCCGCACCACGCTGCACGTGGCGGGCCTGGTCCGCGCCGCGTCCGGAGACGGCCGGACGGACTTCAACCGGCGCAGTGACGGGGCGGGGCGGGTGCGCGACCGCCCGAGCCTGATGGTRGACGACCTGCCGGTCCCGGAGGCGGCGAGGATCGTCCTGCAGGTGAGCAGGTGGGATCGTCTCAAGGACATGGAGGGCGTGCTCCACGGCTTCGCCGACAAC
>NZ_JBFUMD010000627.1:0-1774 GCF_054049555.1 Nocardioides sp. P5_C9_2 | reverse complement strand
GTCGAGGACCCCTTCCTGGTGGTCGCTCCCACGAGCGTGGTGACCGCCTGGCGCCAGCAGGCCGTCACGCATGCTCCGGGCCTCCGCGTCGGGGTGGTCTCCCGGCGCACCGACGACGTCGCGGCCATCGCGCGGGACCACGACGTGGTGGTCACGACGTACGCACTGCTCCGCCTCGAGCGCGACGCGTTCACGGGCCGGCGCTGGGCCGGGCTGGTGCTGGACGAGGCCCAGCAGGTCAAGAACCACCAGGGCAAGACCTACGCCGCCGCGCGCAGCGTGGACGCCGACTTCCGCCTGGCGGTGACCGGCACGCCGTTCGAGAACCGGCTGATGGAGCTCTGGTCACTGCTGTCGATCACGGCGCCCGGGCTCTACCCGGCGCCCCGACGGTTCCGCGAGGTGGTCGTCGGTCCGGTGGAGAAGGGCGGCGACCGGGCCGCCCTGGACCGGTTCCGCCGGCGCATCAAGCCGTTCCTGCTGCGTCGCACGAAGGAGCTGGTGGCCGCCGATCTCCCACCCAAGCAGGAGCAGGTCCTCGAGGTCTCGCTGGAGTCGAGGCACCGCAAGATCTACGACGCCCACCTCGCTCGCGAGCGCCAGCGGATCCTGGGCCTCGTCGAGGACTTCGACCGCAACCGGGTGGCCATCTTCAGCGCCCTCACCAAGCTCCGCCAGCTCGCGCTGGACCCGGCCCTGGTGGACCCCGAGCACGACCACGTCGGCTCTGCCAAGATCAACCTGCTGGCCGAGCAGCTGGCCGAGGTGACCGCCGAGGGGCACCAGGCGCTGGTGTTCAGCACGTTCACCTCGTTCCTCGCCCGGGTGCGCGACCGCCTCACGGCCGACGGGATCCCCACCGTCTACCTCGACGGGGGCACCCGCGACCGCGAGGCAGTCATCGAGGCGTTCCGCCGCGCGGAGGCGCCGGTCTTCCTGATCAGCCTCAAGGCCGGTGGCACGGGGCTGACCCTCACCGAGGCCGACTACGTCTACGTGCTGGACCCCTGGTGGAACCCCGCCGCCGAGGCGCAGGCCGTCGACCGGGCGCACCGCATCGGCCAGGACAAGCACGTCCACGTCTACCGGCTCGTCGCCACCCACACCATCGAGGAGAAGGTGATGGCTCTCAAGGCCCGCAAGGCCGAGCTCTTCGCCCGGGTCATCGACGGCGAGGCCGGCGCCGCGCAGGGCATCAGTGCCGACGACATCCGGGGGTTGTTCTCCGATGACTGAGGTCACGTGGACGACCCACCCGGTCACCTCGGAGCGGTTCGACGACTTCGCGGACGTGGTCAACCCGAATCGTCGCGACACCCACTGCTGGTGCCTGTCCCACCGTCTCCGCGTCCAGGAGATCGACGAGCTCGGCGCCGGCTCGCGAGAGGACGCGGCCAGGGCCCTGGCCGCGTCCAGCACGTCGTTCGGCGTGCTGACCTACCGCGACGACGTGCCGGTCGGGTGGTGCCACGTGGCTCCGCGGGTCGAGATCCCCCGCCTCGTCCGCTCCCGCCTCATCCGTCCGGTCGACGACGTCGCGGTCTGGAGCATCGTCTGCCTGGTGGTCCGCGGAGGGCACCGCCGCTGGGGCGTGACCTCGCACCTGATCGAGGGAGCCGTCGCGTACGCCGCCTCGCGTGGCGCCCCCGCGGTCGAGGCCCACCCGGTCGACCCGGACGGACGGATGGACACCACGATGGCGTTCGTGGGGACGCGGGCGATGTTCGAGCGGGCGGGCTTCGAGGTCGTCGGTCAGACCGACGCGGTCGCGAGC
>NZ_JBFUMD010000626.1:0-1791 GCF_054049555.1 Nocardioides sp. P5_C9_2 | reverse complement strand
GCTTGACGGTCCGTGCGCCGGTGAGCTCGACGGCCAGCGCGTCCAGGACGCGCTGGGCCAGCGTCGTCGTCCGCACCAGGCGCCGGCGCCGGCGGTCGTTGGCGTCGGCGGCGAGCAGGGCCAGGCCACAGACCAGCACGCAGGTGGCGAAGCGGAGGGTCCAGTCGTGCCCGCCGAGGTTGTCGTGCCAGATGCCCGAGGCGACCGACGCCACCAGGGCCAGGGCAGCGACCCCCGCGGTGCGGCGCACGTCGGCGTTGATGGCGGTCAGGACGGCGGCCCCGGCGTAGGCGCCGTTGAGCTGCCGCCCCAGCTGCACGTCGACCGCCACCATCACACCGAGCAGCAGCACGCCGGCCAGCACGGACCGGTTCCCGGCCGTGTTGAGTGCGCGGATGGGTGTCGCCACGTGTCCTCGGTTCGTGCAGCGCCCGGCACGAGGTCCGTCGAGGGCGCAGGGGGTGTGACCGTCGACACCACGATAATGGCCCGGCACCCCGCCGCGTCGAGGTTCTGCACAACCCGGCCCCACGTCGTACGGCCGGGATGCGGGCGCTCATCGGGTGCCCTGGACCCCGACTGCGCCTAGGGTGAGGTCATGTCCCCACCGGGTGCGGGGGGCCGGGGCGTCGGGGGTGAGGTTGTCCGGAGCAGTGAGCGTCGACGTGACGCTCCCCGCCGAGCCCCTGGCTGCGGGGAGCGCGCGGCGTGCCGTACGGGAGTCGCTGGAGGTGTCCGGGGCGACCCACCTGGGTGACGTGGCCGAGCTGGTCGTCTCCGAGCTGGTGACCAACGCCGTCGTGCACGCCGGTACCCGGATCACCGTGCGCATCGCCGCCGAGCCCACCGCCATCCGGGTCGAGGTCGAGGACGGGRGTCGACGCCTGCCGGTCCTGCGCACGTGGGCCGAGACGGCCGGCACCGGACGGGGCCTGCGGATCGTCGACGAGCACGCCGACCGGTGGGGTGTCGACCCGATCGACGACGGGAAGGTCGTGTGGTTCGAGGTCGGCCGGCCGGCCACCCAGGTCCCGCCCAGGCCTCCGGGCGACGGGGGCGCCGGGGAGGAGTCGATCGACATCACCCTGCTCGCCGTGCCGCTGCTCATGCACTGGGCGTGGCAGGAGCACGCCGCGACCCTGTTGCGGGAGTACCTCCTCTACGCGTTGGAGCGGGACGCTCGCGCGCTCGAGGACCACGCCGCGGCCAGCAACGCGCTCAGCGTCCTGGTCGAGCAGGTGCCCCGGCCGCGGCTCCCCTCGGAGCCGGACGCACTGATGGCCAGCGCGGTGGAGCCGACGGTCACCGCCCCGTCGGTGTCGCTGCACCTCTCGACGTCCTCGGTCCGCCACTTCGAAGTCCTCGACGACCTGCTCGTACGAGCCAGGGCGGCTGCGGAGGACGGCCTGCTCCTGAGCCCGCCGACCCAGCCGGAGATGGCGGAGATGCGTGCCTGGTTGTGCGGGGAGGTCGCCGGGCAGGCGGCGGCGGTGGATCCCACGCCCTGGGTCGCGCCGACCGACGTGCACCTCGCCGTCCAGCACGACGCCGACCGTCCTCGCGCGTTCCGCGAGCTCGCCGCGCTCGAGGAGCCCCTGATCGCGACGGACGACACCAGCGTGATCGTGGCCGTGACCCCCGAGGTGGTCGGGCTCCTCGGCTACCACCAGGAGACCGACCTGCTCGGCCGGCGGATCCTCGTGCTGGTCCCCTCCCGGTTCCACCAGGCCCACATCGCCGGCACCACCCTGCACGCGACGCACGGCCGCGACGTCCTGCTCAACCAGTGGC
>NZ_JBFUMD010000625.1:0-1798 GCF_054049555.1 Nocardioides sp. P5_C9_2 | reverse complement strand
GCCCCCAGCCGTCGAACTCGGCGGCCACGGTGGCCACCGCGCTCTTGGCGGCGGCCCGGAACCCCTCCGACTCGCTGGTCGCCCGCTGCCGGCTGCCCGCCGAGAGGTCGTCGGCGAAGGCGACCGAGGCCAACGGCCGGATCACCGCCACCACCGAGATGTCGGTGATCTTGGCGGGGTCGGCGAAGGCCTTCAGCTGCTTGGCGGCGGCGAGGGACTGCTTGGAGCCGTCCGTGGCGACGATGACATGCATGTCAGGCCTCCTCCTTCTCGAGCGGCACGCTGGTGACCCCGGTGCCCTTGCTGCCGAAGAGCTTCTCCGCGAGGTAGAGCACGACGCCGACGGCGAGCAGGCCGGCGCACCAGTACAGCGACGTCGGGTCGTCGTAGATCGCGTAGTAGAGGATGGCCAGGTTGCCGACCAACCCCACGATGAGCAGGGGCGTGTTGGCCCGGAACGCCCGCTCGTCCTCGTCCTGCCCGCGCAGCTTGAGGCAGGCGACGATCACGAGCGCGTAGATCGCGAGCAGGAAGACCACGGTCACGAGCGCCAGCCGGTTGACCAGGTCGATACCGCCACCGGCCGCGGTGACCGCGTATCCGGTGACGAGCAGGCCACCCACCACGAGGCCGCTGAACAGCAGGCCCACCCACGGGCTGCGGCGGGTCGGGTGGATCTTGGCGAAGACGCCCGGGACGACGTCCTCGCGCGCCATGCCGTAGAGGATGCGCGGCTGCGTGACCAGGGTGACGAGGGTGGTGTTGGTGATCGCGACGAGGGCGATGATGGTGAAGATGGTCGTCATGGCGTCGGTGGAGAAGGGAAGGATGCCCTGCTTGACCACCTCGAGCAGCGCGGCCGGGGACTCGGCCAGGGTGTCGACGGGGACCGTCAGCGCCGCGGCCATGGACACCAGCACATAGACGATGCCGGCGACGATCATGCCGCCGATGAGGGACCGCGGGAACGCCTTGTACGGGTCGATGGTCTCCTCGGCGACGTTGGCGGTGTTCTCGAAGCCCGTCATGGCGAAGAACGAGAACGCCACACCGGCGAGCACCGCGAGGGCCGGGTTGCCCGAGACGCTGATGTCGCCCAGGATTCCGAAGTCCGCGTTGCCCTGGGCCACGTAGTAGATCGCGATGCCGATGACGATGATCAGGCCGCTCAGCTCCACGAACGTCATCAGCATGTTCATCACCACCGACTCGGTGATGCCGATGTAGTTGACCAGCACCAGGGCCGCGACGAACAGCAGCGACACCAGCAGCGCGGGCGGACCGCCCCACAGCTCGGCGAAGTACGACGCGAACCCGGTCGCGAGCGACCCGGTGGCGGCGAAGCTCGCCGAGAGGAACGAGACGGTGACCAGGAAGGTGAGCGCCTTGTTGTCGAACGCCTTCTGGACGTAGAGCGAGGAGCCCGCGGCCTGCGGGTACTTGGTGACCAGCTCGGCGTACGCCGCACCGGTGATGGCTGCAACGGCGACACCGACCGCGAAGGCGATCCAGAACGCCCCACCGACCGCTGCGGCGACCAGTCCGATCAGGACATAGATGCCCGAGCCGAGGACGTCCCCGAGCGTGTAGAAGAAGAGCTGCGTCCCGGTGATGGACCTCTTCAGGCCAGTGTCGTCATCGTCGTCGGTAGGTCGCGTGCTGGTGACGGTGGAGTCGGCCACGAGGGCCCTCACTTCCCGAGTGGAGGGGTGGAATGCCCCGACCCCACCGGACTCAGGGGCGCTTGTCAATCGGGTCGGTCACAGGTGCCGGCGGTCCGAGGCCCACCGGGTGAGCT
>NZ_JBFUMD010000624.1:0-1820 GCF_054049555.1 Nocardioides sp. P5_C9_2 | reverse complement strand
GTCCCTGGCTGTGGACAGGAGCGCGCACGTCAGGAGCGGCCCCAGGACGGCCGCGACCCGGACTACAGGCCGCCGCCGCACAGTTCGCCAACCGAAGTCCCTGGTGACCATGGAAGCGCTCCCTCGCGAAAGATGGTGGGTCAATTCTGGTCCACTTCTGAACCGGGTCGAGAGTCTTGACGCAATCCTGACGACCTCGCTTGGGCGGCGATGGTCCGGGGGACTCCGGCGGGGGTGAGACCGGTCGACCCGACCGGATATGGGGCGGTGCCGAGCCCCACGACAAGCAGCACGACGTCGAAAGAGCCTTCAACATCTTCGAGTGTCGCCAAGGTGCGGATCAGACCGAGAGCGGCGGCGGCTGTGAACGCCGCCGACCCAGAGTCAGTCCTGCCGGCCCCTGTCGAGTTGGACCGCCCTGCGGACCTCCAGCGAAGTAGTGCCCAGCTCGGTCGGGACCTCGAGGKACGTGCCATGAGAGAGATCCATGCGAGGAATCAAGTCTCCGGACCTCCGGGGCTGTTGAGTCTTGTAGGTCGCTTACGCTCCGAGACGTGAGCAACGATGTCCATGAGCGGAGCCGGTTCAACACGTGGCTGCTGGAGACCAGTGAGCAACCCGATCCGGGCGGCTTCTACGAGGGTGAGCAGGAGGCGACGGCGCACCATCACGTGAAGCCGTGGTGGAAGGTCATGTGCCTGACCGGGGTGGACTACTTCTCCACGCTTGGCTACCAGCCCGGCATCGCCGCGCTGGCCGCCGGGGCGCTCGCGCCGGTGGCGACTCTGATGTTGGTGTTGGTGACCCTGTTCGGGGCGTTGCCGATGTATCGGCGGGTGGCGAAGGAGAGCCCGCACGGCGACGGCAGTCTCTCGATGCTGGAACGGCTCCTGTCGTACTGGCCCAGCAAGGTCCTCGTGCTGTCCCTGATCGGATTCGTGGCCACCGGGTTCATCATCACGATCACCTTGTCGGCGGCCGACGCGTCCGCGCACCTGGTGGAGAACCCGTTCCTCACCGATGCCTTGCATGGCCAGGAGGTGTGGCTCACCCTGCTCCTCTTGGCGCTCCTCGGTGCGGTCTTCCTCAGGGGGTTCGGCGAGGCCATCGGCCTCGCCGTGGTCCTCGTGGTCGGCTACATCGGGCTGAGCGCCGTGGTGGTCGCCAACGGGTTCTGGCACATCGCTCAGGATCCCGGCACCTTCACCGACTGGACCAAAGCCGTATCCGACGCCCACGCCTCCCCCGTGGCGGTCCTCGGCGCGGCTCTGCTTGTGTTCCCCGCACTTGCGCTCGGTCTGTCAGGTTTCGAGACTGGTGTCGTCGTCATGCCCCTGGTGAAGGGCGACAACAGCGACACCATTGCCGAACCGACGGGCCGCATCCGCAACGCCAAGAAGCTGCTGACCACCGCCGCGCTGATCATGTCGGTGATGCTGATGGGATCCGCGATCGTCACCACGTTCCTCATCCCCGCCGCCGAGTTCGACCCCGGGGGCGAGGCAAACGGACGGGCGCTGGCCTACCTGGCGCACGAGAACCTCGGGGAGGGGTTCGGCACCGCCTACGACATCGCCACCATCGGAATTCTCTGGTTCGCCGGTGCCTCGGCCATGGCGGGGCTGCTGAACATCGTGCCCCGTTACCTGCCCCGCTACGGCATGGCGCCGGACTGGGCCCGTGCCACCCGCCCCCTCGTGCTGGTCTTCACCCTGATCTCGGTGGTCGTCACCGTCGCGTTCAAGGCCGACGTGGATGCCCAGGCCGGGGCGTACGCGACGGGCGTGCTGGCGTTGATGACCTCGGCAGCCGTAGCAGTG
>NZ_JBFUMD010000623.1:0-1821 GCF_054049555.1 Nocardioides sp. P5_C9_2 | reverse complement strand
ACCCGACTCGAGCCAGGCGCGGGTGCCCCCGGCGACCGACGCGGCGTCGAAGCCGGCCGCGACCAGCAGGTCGGTCATCGCCCGCGAGCGGTTGCCCGAGGCACAGATGACGTGGACCCGGGCGGACCGGTCGATCTCGTCGAGGCGGGAGGCGAGCTGGCCCATGGGGACGAGGACCGCGCCCGGCACGTGGGCCTGCGCGTACTCCGCCCGCTCGCGGACGTCGATGGTGACGCCGCGCTCGCGCTCGGCGGCGTACTGCTCGACGGAGATCTCAGGAGTCGTGTCAGCCATGAGAAATACCCTAGGGGGTATTCAAAGGAATGGCAAAACACCCCCGGGGGTATGCTGGTCGACATGGACTACACGTTGAGCAGGACGCTGCCGCTGCCCTACGACGAGGCGGTGGCGGCGACCCGCGCCGCCCTCGCCGACCAGGGCTTCGGGATCCTCACCGAGATCGACCTGGCGGCCACGATGAAGGCCAAGCTGGACGTCGACCTGCCTCCGCAGGTGATCCTCGGTGCCTGCCGACCCCCGCTGGCCTACGAGGCGATCCAGGTGGACCCGTCGATCGCGGCGGTGCTGCCCTGCAACGTGGTCGTCCGGTCCGTGGACGCCGACACCACGGTCGTCGAGGCCTTCGACCCCGCGGTGATGATGGGCATGTCCGACCACGCCGCCCTGGGCCGGGTGGCGACCGACGCCCGCCAGCGCATCAGCGCCGCTCTCGCCGCACTCACCCAGGAGGACTGATGGAGCTCGACCCGACCGAGATGACCCCGGTGATCAACCGCATCAAGCGCGCCCAGGGGCAGCTCGCGGGCGTGCTGCGCCTGCTCGAGGAGGGCCGCGACTGCGAGGACGTCGTCACCCAGCTCGCCGCCGTCTCCAAGGCGCTCGACCGGGCCGGCTTCGCCATCGTCGCCAGCGGCCTGCAGCAGTGCCTGACCGCCGGCGACGGCATCGACTCCGTGGACGTCAAGAAGATGGAGAAGCTCTTCCTCTCCCTGGCCTGAGCCCCGGCAACACCACGGTCACGGTCATCCCCGGCCCGTGGTCGCACGGCACCCCGGACGGGACGCCCACGGCGTGGTGCGTGCCGTCGTGGCACAACCGGAGCTCGCCGCCGGCGTCGGTCACGACCTGCTCGACGATGGCCAGGCCCAGCCCGGCACCCGGACGCGCGCGCGCCTCGGGGGAGCGGGTGAACCGGCGGGTGGCCTCGGCCAGCAGGTCCGGGGGCATGCCCGGTCCCGCGTCGGAGACCTCGACGACGGCGTGCGCCTCGACGCCGCGGACCCGCAGGCTCACGGGCGCGCCGCCGTGCCGCAGGGCGTTGTCCAGGAGGTTGGTGACCACGCGCTCGAGGGCGGGCGCGGCGATGCTCGCGGGGACGGCCTCGGACGGCAGCTCGACCGCCAGCTCCGAGGCGTGCTCGGGGCGCGCCAGGCGCCGGCGCTCCACCGCGCCAGCCACCACGGCCGTGACGTCGCACCCGCCAGCGTCGCCCGGGCGAACGCCCGGCCCGCTACCCAGGGTCAGCAGCTGGTCGGCGAGGTCGGCCAGGCGGGCGACGTCGATGGCGAGCTCGTCGAGCACGGCCTCGTGCTCGGCCACGGTGCGCAGGCGCCGGCGGGCGAGCTGGATGCGCGAGGTGAGCAGGGTCAGCGGGGTCCGCAGCTCGTGGCTCGCGTCGTCGACGAACTGGCGCTCGCGACCCAGGGCCTCCTCCAGCGCGTCGAGCATCTGGTTGAGGGTGTGTCCCAGGCGAGTGACCTCGTCGTCGCGTCCGGCCGCTACGTCGAGGCGCAGCTCCCC
>NZ_JBFUMD010000622.1:0-1823 GCF_054049555.1 Nocardioides sp. P5_C9_2 | reverse complement strand
GCCTCGGCCGGCGAGGCCATCGCCGAGCGACTGACCACTCCGGCCGAGCCTCGGCCCTGTCGACCCTGCGTCGCGCCGTCCCGTGATCCACCCGGGGGCGGGCCGTCGCCGGCAGCACCGCTGCTGGAAGCGTCGCTCTCGCCGTCGGGAGCGGGCTCGTCGGAGGTGTGGAAGAGCTCGTCGATGGACACCTCGAGCACCTGGGCGATCGAGTAGAGCGTCGCCACCGAGGGCTGGGACTTGCCGTTCTCCATCTGGGACAGGAAGGAGGGGGACACGCTCAGCTGTCGCGCGAGCTCGCGTAGCGAGAGACCCGCCTGCTGACGGGCCGCACGCAGCTTGCTGCCCAGCTGGCCCACCCCGCCGGTCTCGGGCAGCAGCTCCTCCGACTCACTCATGCACCCATCCCCTTGATTGTCCGTACCGCTTGACGCCGAGACCCCGGCCTGACGCAGGTGTGACCAGTCGCCGCACCGGGCGAGTGATCATCAACAGCGAACGATGGGGAGTCCTGAGCCCGCATTGTTCACCGTCACTTGACGAATTGTCCACCGCGGATCACGATGGGCCGGACATCCGGTCCGCCCGGACACCCCACACCGCTCCTTGGAGGGACATCGTGTCACCAACCGTTCTGGTCGTCGGAGTCACCGGTATAGCGGGCTTCAACACCGCGCAGGCGATGGCGTCGGCCGGGTGGCGGGTCCTGGGCCTGTCCCGCTCCCATCGGTACGACATCCCCGGCGTGGAGCAGCTGCGTGGTGACGTCCTCGACCCCGAGTCGCTCGACCGCGCCCTCCAGGGCCAGGAGTTCAGCCACGTCGTCTTCACGACGTGGTCGCGTCAGGAGACCGAGGCCGAGAACAGGCAGGTGAACAGCGCGATGCTCGCCAACCTGCTGGCCGCGGCAGGCCGCGCCACGAAGCTCGAGCACGTTGCGCTGGTCACCGGGCTCAAGCACTACCTCGGTCCCTTCGACGCCTACGGCTCAGCTCCGGCAGACACTCCGTTCCGCGAGAGCCAGGAGCGGCTGCCGATCGAGAACTTCTACTACGACCAGGAGGACGTCCTCTTCGCGGAGGCGGAGCAGCAAGGGTTCTCGTGGTCGGTGCATCGCCCGCACACCCTCATCGGCTTCGCGCTCGGAAACGTGATGAACATGGGCGTGACGCTGGCGGTGTACGGCGCCATCTGTCGCGTCACCGGCGAGCCCTTCGTCTTCCCGGGGAGCCAGCAGCAGCTCAACGGCATCACCGACCTCACCGACGCGCGCCTCCTCGGGCGGCACGTCCTCTGGTCCTCCACGGAGCCGCGGGCCCGCAACCAGGCCTTCAACACCGTCAACGGGGAGGTGTTCCGCTGGCGGCAGCTGTGGCCCCAGGTGGCAGACGCCCTCGGTGTCCCCGCCGCGGAGTATCCCGGTCACCCCCAGCCGCTCGAGGACCGCATGGGCCACGCCGACGAGGTGTGGGCAGGGCTGGTCGAGAAGCACGACCTCGCGCCGTACAAGGCCTCGGAGCTGGCCTCCTGGTGGCAYACGGACGCCGACCTCGGTCGCGAGATGGAGACCTTCGCGGACATGACCAAGAGTCGCTCGCTGGGATTCCTCGACCACCAGAGCACGATCGCGTCCTTCACCGACCTCTTCCAGCAGCTGCGGGACGCTCGGATCATCCCGCCGAGGGGCTGACCCGTGCTGCTGCCCGACGGGATGGGCCACCTCACGTACTCCACCCTCGTGCACCCGGGCGACACCTGGCCCGAGATGTGGGAGAGCCTGCGGACCTACGTGCCGGCCGTGAAGGCCCGGGTCTCACCCGACG
>NZ_JBFUMD010000621.1:0-1835 GCF_054049555.1 Nocardioides sp. P5_C9_2 | reverse complement strand
ACCTAGCACCACCACCGCAGCCTCCGCGAACACCGCACGCCGCGCGACGACCACATCGCACGAAACGACTGCCGCGCTCGGCACGGTCGCATGGACCGAAGCCACCCGCGGGTGGCTCAGCACCTCGGAACGACGCATGCTGTTGCGTCCCCTCGCCGCAGCCCATCTGCGCAATGTCGTTGGCCGAACCCGCCTGGCGCTGCACCTCCACCCCGGCCGCCATGCCCACGTAGCGCCGGAGCGCTTGGAGCCCCCACGCACGGTCCTCGCCCAACGAGCCGAAGAAGCCGCCGCTCGCCGACTGCCACCCGTACTGCTGCACCACAGCCGTCGGACCTACCGCCTCGGCCTGGCGCTGGGAGTCGTCGCCGGCATCGACGTCGACGAAGAGCTCCTCTACGCCGCGGCCATGCTGCACGACACAGGCCTCCTGACCTCGAAAGGAGACGCAGACTTCACCCTGGAAAGCACCCGACTGACACGGGACGTGGCCGCACAGGTCGGACTCCCCGACGACGCCACCACCCTCATCCTCGACGCCATCACCCTGCACCACAGTCCCGGTGTCGGCCCCGAACACGGGGCCGTCGCCCAACTGCTCTCAGCAGGTGCTGCCATCGACGTCACCGGGCTGCACGCGTGGCAGCTGCCCGACGCTGTCCTCACCGACACCGTGGCGCGCCACCCTCGGGAAGACTTCAAGACCGCCTTCATCGAGGCATTCGGCAAGGAAGCCGCGCGCGTTCCTGCGGGCCGCGCCGCGTTCCTTCACCGCTACGGCGCGTTCGCCGCAGCCATCCGACTCGCCCCATTCGCCGAGTAGACCCCCTTCAGGACATCCGATGAACAGCATCCCCACTCGCCGCACCCAACCGGGCGCCCGACGCGAGCCCTCCCGACCCACCGCACCCGGACGAAGCGCCAAGAAGCGCAGCACGCCGGCGCTTGTGGCCCTCCGGTCTGTCACGTTCGTCGGGCTGGCCGCGGCCACCCTCGGCGGCCTCGCATTCGCCGGCTACCGGGTCACTGCGGCGCAAAACAAGCTGCCCTACTCCAGCGATGCCCTTCCCTCAGCTGCGGCTCCAGACGAACCGGCGCCCGGCACCCTCGTCGTCGCCGTCGTGCTGGGCACCTCGGCCACCGTCGCCACCGACGCGATGGGCCCGTACGAGGTCTTTGCCCGCTCCTCACGCTTCAGCGTCTACACGGTTTCCGACCAACCCGGACCTGCCGACGTTGAAGGTGCGCCCACCATCCTCCCTGACTACACGTTCGCGGAGGTCAACGCGCGCGCCGACCTCAGGCCCGACGTCGTCGTCGTCCCCGCAGTCGCAGACCCCACAGGCGCGGCCGATCGACCAACACGGGACTGGGTCCTCCGCCAGCACGAGCAAGGCGCACACATCCTGAGCGTGTGCGCGGGTGCGCGCCTCGTCGCTGAAACCGGACTCCTCGACGGCCGCACCGCCACCAGCCACTGGTCTCGCCTCGCCGCCCTCCGCGACCGACACCCTGAGACGACCTGGGTAGCCGGACAGCGGTTCGTACGTGACGGTGACATCACGACCACGGCCGGCATCACCTCCGGCATCCCCGGCGCTCTCTCCGTCATCCACGACCTCGCGGGCACCACCGAGGCGCAAAGGGTCGGAGGCGAGGTCGGGTACCCCGGCTGGTCCCCCGACGGGCCAACCAGCATCCCGGTGCAGTCCTGGAGCTTCGCGGACCGGCCCGTCGTGCTGAACTCCCTCCTTCCGTGGCTCCGTCCCACGATCGCCATCAGCCTCGAGAACGGGGTCGGGGAGATCGACACCGCCAGCGTGTTCGAGGTGTAC
>NZ_JBFUMD010000620.1:0-1837 GCF_054049555.1 Nocardioides sp. P5_C9_2 | reverse complement strand
GAGGCGACCAACGGGTTCCCGAACACGGTCGCGATGGCGGCCGCGGAACCGGACGCCGCGATCAGCGTCACCGCCTGTGACGACTGGCCGAGGCGGGTGCGCTGCGCCGCCACGAACGCCAGACCGCTGCCCAGGGCGATCAGGGGTCCCTCCGGGCCGATCACGGCCCCCAGGACCAGGCTCGCCACGGCCGCCAGGAGCACCCCTGGGAGCTCGAGCCCGGTCGTGACGCCAGCCGCCATGCCGTTAGCGGGGGTGTGCCCACCACGTCCGGGAAGCAGCCTGACGACGAGGCCGACCAGGAGCCCGCCCAGTCCGAGGACCAGCACGCAGTACCACGCGGTCGGTCGGTCCCACCCCAGGTCCTGGGGGAGGTCGTGCCACACCCAGTCCTGCATCACCGTCACCAGCGCGAGGAAGCCCCACGCGACCAGCGCCACGGGTATGCCGATCAGGCCGGCGGCCAGCAGGAGCGCGTGGTAGCCCCTGCCACGCAGCACCGTGGTGACGTCGGGCGCCGCGTCGCCCTCCGGGGCGGTCGGCGTCGTCACGGCTGCACCTCGCGCGGGGTCGCGCCACCGCGGCGGCTCTTGCCCACGTTCACCACTCCGACCAGGAGATGGACCCCGAGGCCGAGGATGACCAGGTCGAGCACCATCTGGGTCATCACGAGCACGCGTGCGGACTGGCTGGTGGCGGTGATGTCACCGAACCCCACGGTGGCGAAGACCGTGACCGTGAAGTACATCGCGTCGGTGCGGGTCAACGAGGGCGCGCTGAAGTTCCCCGGACCGTCCAGCGCCACGACGCTGTACGCGGTCGCGTAGAGGACGAGGAAGAAGGGCACCGTGAACGCCAGCCCCTCGACCGCACGGAGCACGGGGTACGTCGCGTGGGCGATGGCCCACAGCTGCCAGGCCACCACCACGGAGAACACTGCGAGGCCCACGGACAGCGACAGCACGACCGGGACCGTCTCGAGCCGGTCGAGCGGCGCCACGTAGTACAACCCGATCAGGAGCCCGGCAGCGATCAGCGACCGCACCAGCACACCCACGAGCACACGGCGTACCTGCCTGCGACTCAGGGAGTCGTCACGGACCGGGACGCCGCCGGGCGGGTCCCTCGTCGCTCCGTCCCTGCCTACGTCTCCGTCCACCCTGCCTCCGTCATGACCCTGCGACCCGCTCACCAGCCGCCGTCCGCCCCACCGTCGCACCGCACCCACCGTCGACACTGGACGCGAGTCGTCGCGGGGCCATCACCCGTCGGGGATGAGTTGTCGCAAGGGGCGTGTCGGGGACCGGCTCGCTCAGCTCCCCAGACGGCGGGCCAGGTACCGGGCGGTGAGCCCGACGCCGGCAGTCGCCACGTCGCGGGGGGACCCGGTGGCGACGACCCGCCCGCCGGTGTCACCTCCGCCGGGACCGAGGTCGACGACCCAGTCCGCGGTGGCGATGGTGTCGAGGTCGTGCTCGACCAGGACGACCGTGTTGCCCGCGTCCACCAGCCGGTGCAGCTGGCGCAGCAGCAGGTCCGTGTCCTGCGGGTGGAGACCGGCCGTGGGCTCGTCGAGGAGGTAGAGCGAGTGACCCCGGTGGGCGCGCTGCAGCTCGGTGGCGAGCTTGATCCGCTGGGCCTCACCACCGCTCAGCTCCGTCGCGGGCTGGCCCAGTCTGAGGTATCCCAGCCCGACCTCGCGCAGGGTCTGCAGACCCCGCGCCGCCGCGGGCACGTCGGCCAGGAAGACCGCCGCGTCGTCGACCGACATGGCGAGCACGTCGGCGATGGTGCGGTCGCGGTGGGTCACCTCCAGGGTCTCGGCGTTGTACCGGGC
>NZ_JBFUMD010000619.1:0-1848 GCF_054049555.1 Nocardioides sp. P5_C9_2 | reverse complement strand
GGCGACGGTCGTGCTGGAGCGAGGCCCGGTAGCTACCGAACTGGGACGCGATGACCTCCTCGATCTCCTCGGTCGCGAACCCGTACTTCTCGTGCAGGTCCCGGGCCGGCACGATGACCGGCGGCACGCTGACGATCCGGTGCGTGCCGTCGACGACCTCGGTCAGCTTCGCCAGGGCCTGCATGCTGGTGCGACTCCGCGCCTTGAGCGCGTTCTTCTCGAAGCGCTTCTCGAGCTTCTTCGCCTCCTTGGCGGACATCGGGCCCACACCGGCCGGTGGCTCGGCTTCGTCCCTGTCCGCCGTCTCGCCCTTCTCGCCCTTCGCGGACTTCTTGCCCTTCTTCCCCTTCGTGTCCGTGCCCCCGGTCCCAGTGTCGTCCCCGGCCGAGGCCTCGCCGATGGCCCGGAGCATCATCTCGCGCAGGTCCTCCTCGGTGAGGTGCGCGTACCAGACCTCCATCGTGCCGAGTCCGGCGAACTCGGCCATCGCCTTGCGGTACGCCCGCACGCACGCCGTCGTCACCGCCTCGGTCTGCTCCGGCGTGCACCCGTTGTGCTGCGCCGCGACGGTCAGGCTCGCGGCCAGCCGCTTGACGTCGAACTCGAACGGCCCGGGAAGGGTCTCGTCGAAGTCGTTGATGTCGAAGACCAGGTTCCTCTCCGGGGAGGCGTACACCCCGAAGTTCGACAGGTGGGCGTCGCCACACAGCTGGACCGTCAGCCCTGCGGTGGGGGTGCCCGCCAGGTCGTCCGCCATCACCTTGGCGGCGCCCCGGTAGAAGGTGAACGGCGAGACCATCATCCGTCCGTGCCGTACCGGCACCAGGTCGGCGTCCCGGCGGGCGTTCTGCTCCTCGATGAGGGACACCGGGTCGCTCCGCTGGGGCGCGGCGGCCCACCCCAGGTGGGCACCGGGCGGGGTGCGGACGCGGGCCTCCTTCCCGAGCAGCTCGCGTTCTTCTCGGGTGGGGTGCTCGACACGGGTGGCCATGGTGGGACGCAACCACTCGCGGTGGCGGGCGCGCCTCGCCTCCCGGTCGATCTCACCCGGGGGAGCCCTTCGTCGGCGAGTCCGGCCAGCGGGCGTCGAGGACCACGGCACTGACCAGCGCCACGACCGCGGCGAGCATGACGATCGGTATCTGGCTCGATGCCTCGGACCCGAGCAGCAGCACGACCAGGATGACCGAGGTGATCGGCAGGCGCAGGACCGCGCTGGTGGCGGCCGCCATCCCGATGGCGATGCCGGCGGTCGTGCCCAGGCCGGGCAGTGGCGCGACGAGCACTCCGATGGCGGCGCCGAGGAAGACCGCCGGGAACGTGGGGCCGCCGCGGAAGGCGCCCAGGGACAGCCCGTAGCCGGCACCCTTGAGCACCACCAGCAGGGCCAGGGTCGTGGCGGACCAGCTGTCCGGCGACGTGACGAGGGCCGAGAGGGAGGTCTGTCCGGACTCCAGGACGTCGAGGGGCGTGCGGTCCGTCATCAGCGCGTAGGCGCTCGCACAGGCGCCCACGAGCAGTCCGGCCACCGTGGTGGTCGCGATCGTGTGACGGGAGACGGCCCGGGCCGTGCGCAGGCCCAGGCGTCGTAGGAGGTGCATGCCTGCGGCGATCAGCACGGCGACGGGGACGACCCAGAGCAGGTCCCCCGCGTCGACGGTGGCGGCGGGAAGCCCCGGGATCGTCAGGGACGGCACGTCGATGCCGGACCAGCTTCCCATCCCCGTGAAGATGAGGTCGCCGAGCCCGCTGGCGACGATGCAGGGCAGCAGCACGAGCAGGACCTGCCTGCCCGCGAAGCCCACGATCTCCAGCATCAGCACGGAGGCGACCAACGGGTTCCCGAAC
>NZ_JBFUMD010000618.1:0-1850 GCF_054049555.1 Nocardioides sp. P5_C9_2 | reverse complement strand
TGACTGCGCGACCCTCCGGGTGTCGGTCCCGCGCGGGGTGAAGGCGATCAGGGCGCCGGGACTGGACGTACGCCGCACACGGCGGTGGCGACCGGAGGACCTTGCCCCCGCCGGGGTGCCGCGGACCCGCGTCGAGGTCGCGGCGGTCCGGGGCGCGTTGTGGGCCGTGTCGGACCGGCAGGCGGCGCTGCTCCTGACGATGCCCGTTCAGCAGCGACTGACCACGGCGGAGTCGATCGGTCGCGCGCTCCTCGACGTACGCCGTGACAAGCGGCGGGCCCTACTGCACGCCGTGGTCCTGGACCTGATCGGGGGAGTGCGCTCGATCGGGGAGCTGGACTTCGCGCGGGAGTGCCGGATGCGGGGAATGCCGGAGCCGACGCGGCAGAGCATCCGCCGGGGGCGCGACGGGCGCTACTACCTCGACGTCGAGTGGGCGGACCACGGCCTCGTGGTGGAGATCGACGGCGTGCACCACGACGAGGCGGGGACCGTCGTGCCCGACGCGCTGCGGCACAACGAGGTCGCCCTGGGCGGCTCGGTGGTGCTCCGTCTTCCGCTGCTGGGCTGGCGGGTGGCCAGGGACGACTTCATGGAGCAGGTCGAGCGGGGACTTCGTGCCCGGGGCTGGGTGCGCGTCGCCTGACCCCCGACGACGTCATGGAGAGTGGTCGTCCCGGCAACCACTCTCCATGACGTTGCGAGGGCCGGAGGGCTCAGAGCTTGCGCAGGCGCACGTAGCGCACCGAGTGGTCGGGGTCCTTGCGCAGCACGAGGGTGGCCCGGGCCCGCGTGGGAGCGACGTTCTCGACCAGGTTGGGACCGTTGATGGCGTCCCAGATCCGGCCGGCCTCGCTGCGGGCCTCGGACTCCGAGAGCATGGCGTACTTGCGGAAGTAGGAGAGCGGGTCCTGGAACGCCGTCTCGCGCAGCCGCAGGAACCGCTCGACGTACCAGCGCTTGATGTCGCCGACGGCCGCGTCGACGTAGACCGAGAAGTCGAAGAAGTCGCTGACGGCGAGGCCGGCCCTGCCGTCGTCGCGCACCCGCGCAGGCTGGAGGACGTTGAGGCCCTCGATGATCACCACGTCGGGACGCTTGACCACCACCTTCTCGCCGGGCACCACGTCGTAGACGAGGTGGGAGTAGATCGGCGCCTCGACCTCGTCCTTGCCGGACTTGATGTCCACGACGAAGCGCATCAGGGCCTTGCGGTCGTAGGACTCCGGGAACCCCTTGCGGTGCAGGATGCCGCGCCGCTCGAGCTCGGCGTTGGGGTGCAGGAAGCCGTCGGTCGTGACGAGTGCGACGTTGGGGTGCTCGGGCCAGTGGGCGAGCATCTGCTGCAGCACGCGGGCGGTGGTCGACTTGCCGACCGCCACGGAGCCGGCGAGACCGATCACGAACGGGGTGCGCGGCGGCTGCTGGCGGTGCAGGAACTCCTCCTGGTCGCGGTGCAGCCGGCCGGCCGAGGCGACGTACAGCGACAGCAGGCGAGACAGCGGGAGGTAGACCTGCTCCACCTCGTGGAGGTCGAGGGCGTCGCCGAGGCCGCGGAGCCGGGTCACCTCCTCGGGCGTGAGGGGGTTCGCGGTCTCGCGGGCCAGCGCGGCCCAGGCGGCCCGGTCCAGCTCGACGTAGGGAGAGCTCTCGCTCGCACCGAGGAGGCCCTCCCGCTCAGCGGCACCGGCAGCGGACATGCGCAGGATTCTTGCACCGGCGGCGGGGCGGGGCGTGACCGGCACGCTTGCGTAGACTCCTCACACATGTGCGGAATCGTGGGCTACGTCGGTGACAAGCAGGCGCAGGGCGTCGTGATCGAGGGCCTGCGGCGACTCGAGTACCGGGGG
>NZ_JBFUMD010000617.1:0-1850 GCF_054049555.1 Nocardioides sp. P5_C9_2 | reverse complement strand
GGTGGGCGGAGGCCTACGTGCGGTTCGCCCACGAGGAGAAGCGCGACTACCTGCACGACCTCGGCCTCCGCTCCCTCCCGTTCGTCGGCTGGGCCGAGCGAGGAGACGGGCGCGCCACCGGCCACGGCAACTCCGTCCCCCGCTTCCACCTCACCTGGGGCACCGGCCCCGAGGTCGTCCGCGTCTTCGCCGAGCCCGTCCAGGCGGCCGAGGCCGCCGGCCTGGTGCGCTTCGCGTTCCGCCACCAGGTCGACGAGCTGGTCGTGCGCGACGGCGCGGTCGTCGGCGTACGCGGCACGGTCCTGGCCCCGGACGACTCGGCGCGCGGGGTGAGGTCCGGGCGGGAGGCCGCGGGCGACTTCGAGCTCGAGGCCGGCGCGGTCGTCGTCACGAGTGGCGGGATCGGCCACAACCACGCACTCATGCGCCGCAGCTGGCCGACCGAGCGGGTCGGCCCGGCGCCCACGCACATGATCAGCGGCGTCCCCGCGCACGTGGACGGTCGGATGCAGGCCATCTCCGAGGCGGCCGGCGCGACCATGGTCAACCGGGACCGGATGTGGGCCTACGTCGAGGGCATCCACAACTGGGACCCGGTCTGGCCCGACCACGCGATCCGGATCCTGCCCGGCCCCTCGTCGATGTGGTTCGACGCCGAGGGCCGGCGCCTCGAGGGGATGTCCGGGGTGCCCGGGGCCGACTCGATCGGCTCCATGAAGCAGGTGCTGGCGACCGGGCACGACTACTCGTGGTTCGTGCTCACCCAGTCGATCATCGAGAAGGAGTTCGCCCTCTCCGGCTCCGAGCAGAACCCGGACATCACCGGCAAGGACGTCCGGTTCCTGCTCAGGAGCCGGCTCGCCAAGGGCGCCCCCGGCCCGGTCGAGGCCTTCAAGGAGCACGGTGAGGACTTCGTCGTGGCCGACACCCTCGAGGAGCTGGTCGCCGGGATGAACGCGATCGCCCGCGGTCCCGCGCTCGACGCCGCGGACATCGAGCGACAGGTCGTGGCGCGCGACCGCGAGGTGGGCAACCCGTTCTCCAAGGACCTGCAGCTCATGGCGATCGCCAACGCTCGCCGCTCCCGCACCGACCGGCTGATCCGCGTCGCCAAGCCGCACCGCATCCTCGACCCCGCGCACGGCCCGCTCATCGCGGTCCGGCTCAACATCCTCTCCCGCAAGACCCTCGGCGGGCTGGAGACCGACCTCGAGGGCCGGTGCCTCGACGCGGACGGGCGACCGGTCCCCGGCCTGTACGCCGCCGGCGAGGTCGCCGGGTTCGGCGGCGGCGGGGTGCACGGCCACAACGCGCTGGAGGGGACCTTCCTGGGCGGCTGCATCTTCAGCGGCCGGGCCGTGGGCCGGTCGCTGGCGCGCTGAGCAGCCTCAGCCGCCACCCAGCCCCACCGTCGCGACCAGCACCCCCAGGTGGTGCTCGAAGAGGTCCTGCGGCCGGCCGAGGGTGTCCGCGCCGTACTGGCCGAACACCTCGAAGCTGACGCACCCGAAGAGCGCCGCCCACGCCAGCAGCCCCCGCGCGACGAGCTCGTCGGGGGCGGTGAGGCCCATCTCGCGGCGGATCCGGGCCAGGTCCCGCGACAGTCGCCTCGGTGAGACCGGCGTGTCGTCGACGGTGGTCGCCCCCGCCCGCCAGGCGTCCTCCCACACCTCGACGAGCCGGGCGACGACGCGGGTACCCGGACCGGTCGTGCGCTCCGCGGGAGCCGAGTAGCCGGGCACCGGGCTGCCGAAGAGCAAGGCGTACGTCGCCGGCTCGGCCAGCGCCCAGGCCCGCACCGCCCGGCCGATCGCCCTCATCCGGGCGGCGTGGTCGGCCCGGTCCACGCG
>NZ_JBFUMD010000616.1:0-1850 GCF_054049555.1 Nocardioides sp. P5_C9_2 | reverse complement strand
TCTCGGGGTCGTTCGGGTCGACCGGGTTGTCGGGGTCCAGCACGCTTCCCGAGAAGGCGACAACGGCGTGCAGGTGCTGGTATCCCTTGGTCGCGATGTAGGCGTCGATGGCCTCCTTCATGCGGACCGCGTGCAGCCGCGAGCGCGTGACCACCATCGCCTTCGCGTTCCCGCCGATCTTCTTCGAGGTGTGGTTGCGGAAGTGCTCGGTGATGATCTCGGCCTTCTGCGAGAACGCCGACGGGTGCAGCGACACGAACCGCGCCAGAGCGGAAGCGGCCTTGCCCTTGGGCACCTCGGGGTCGGTGGTCGTCAGCCCATTGGCGAGCCGGTAGTAGGTCGCGTAGGTCAGGTAGTTGTCCAACGTGTCAAGGATGAACTTCTCCTCTACCGCCTGACGCATCGAGTACAGGTGGAACGGCACGAGTCGCTCACCGGACTCGACACTCGCATCCGGGACCAGTTCGCCGAACATCTCCAGGGTCTTCGGCTTCGGGGTCGCGGTGAAGGCGAAGAAGGACAGGTTGTCCTGCTTGCCACGGGCCTCGACGTTGCGGGCCAATGCGTCCTGCGGGTCTTCCTGCGCCGCCGCTGCGGCAGCCTCGGCGTCCGCGGCGGCCTCCAGCGCCTTGTCACCCTTCAACCCCGCCAGTACCGCCTTCAGGTCCTTGGCCGCCTCGCCCGACTGCGACGAGTGCGCCTCGTCCACGATCACCGCGAACCGCGAACCGGACAACTTCGTGGCGGCCTCGGAGACGATCGGGAACTTCTGGAGCGTGGTGATGATGATGCGGGCCTTGACCGACTCAAGTGCGGCGCGCAACTGGGCGGAGTTCTCGTCCACCTTCGCGATCACGCCGGGGGTGTGGTCGAAGGAGGTCACCGTGTTCTGCAACTGCCGGTCGAGGGCCACCCGGTCGGTCACGATGATGACCTTGTTGAAGACCGGCTGGTTCTCACTCAACCCGGACTTCACGGAACCCGGGCCGAGCCCGGCTGCGTCGTCGGGCGTGTGCAGCGTCGAGAGCCGCTGGGCGAGCCAGGCGATGGTGTTCGACTTGCCGGACCCCGTGGAGTGCTGAGCCAGGTAGTTGTAGCCGGGACCGTAGCCCTTCGCGTGTCCGGTCAGTTCGCGGACCGCGTGCCACTGGTGGAAGCGCGGAAAGATGAAGCGACGCTGGTGCGGCTTGATCTTCGGGACGTGCCGCTTCGTGCCCTTATCGTCCGTGGTGTCCTCGCTGACGAACGAGCCGAGGATGTCCAGCCAGGCGTCACGCTGCCAGACCTGCTCCCACAGATAGGCAGTCTTGTAGCCACCGGGGTTGATCGGGTTCCCCTTGCCACCCATCTGCCCGGCGCCGCCGGAGCCCTGGTTGAAGGGGAGCCACTCGGTCTTCTCCTTCGCCAACCGGGTCGTCATCATCACGAGGTCCTGGTCAACGGCGAAGTGGACGAGGGACCGGGCCCGGAACAGCAGGTCATTCGGGTTGCGGTCCGCCTCGTACTGCGTCTGCGCGTGCTTCACGCCCTGCCCGGTGATCTGGTTCTTCAACTCCGCGGTCGCCACGGGGATCCCGTTGATGAGCAGCATGACGTCGACCGAGTCGTGAGGGTTCGACTCCGAGTGGTGCACCTGACGGGTCACCGTCAGTCGGTTCTTCTCGTACAGATCCCACAGGTCCGGTGTGATCCGGTGCGCAGGCGCGAAGTAGGCCAGGTCGAAGTGCAGACCCATGTCCTCGACACCCTGACGCATGACGTGGATCGTGCCGCGCGAGTCGATCTCGTCGGCGACGCGCTTGTTGAACATCTGCTGGGCCTTGTCCTGCCCACCCCGCAGACCGATCAAC
>NZ_JBFUMD010000615.1:0-1852 GCF_054049555.1 Nocardioides sp. P5_C9_2 | reverse complement strand
GCCCGTGACCTGGCGGGACTCACCACGGCCGTGCACCGAGCACGGAGCGTGGCCAAGGAGATCTCCCAGGTGCTGGAAGAGGACGCCCGCGCCGCCGCCGAGGCAGCCCTCGCCGAGGCCACCGAGGCTCGCGCCGTTGCCCAGGCTGCCGCCGACGCCCCGCAGGCGAAGGTCCTCACCGTCTTCTCCACCAAGGGTGGCGTGGGCAAGAGCCTGGTGGCCACCAACCTCGGCGTAGCCCTCAGCGAGCAGGGCCACCAGGTCTGCCTGGTCGACCTCGACGTCAACAGCGGCGACGTGGCGATCATGCTCCAGCTCACCCCGACACGGACGATCAACGACCTCGTTGCGTTCGGCGGGCAGTTCGACCCTGAGGCCCTCAGCTCGATCCTGACCAGGGCATCGGAACGTCTCTCGCTGGTTGCGGCTCCTGTCCGCCTCGACTCCCCCGACCACGCAGCGGCCACCGACATCGGCGCCATGATGGACGTACTCAAAGGCATGTTCGACTTCATCGTGGTCGACACGTCCGGCGTGTTCGACGACAACGCCCTCACGGCCCTCGACCGCACCGACACGATCGTGCTCGTCGGCACCCTCGACATCCCGGCCCTCAAGGCCCTCAAGCTGGCCACCGGCACGCTCGACCTGCTCAACTTCGGCCGGGAGACCTGGAAGTTCGTCCTCAATCGAGCCGACGGCAAAGTCGGGCTCACGGTGGACGAGTTCGAGTCGACCCTGGGCATCAAGGCCGACGCCACGCTGGTGTCCAGCCGGGAGGTGCTGGCCGCCGTCAACCGCGGTGAGGCCCTCGTGCGCGCCTATCCCAACCACGCCAACAGCAAGGCGCTCGTCGACTTCGCCTCGACGTTCGCCACCGCAGAGAACGCATCTGTCAAGAAGGCGTCCCGGCGCCGTCTGAGGAGGTCCTGACATGAGTCTCACCGATCGGATCGCAGCCGCTCAGCGCAGCCGGTCCCAGCTCAACGGTCAGTCGACCGCCCCCGTGGCGACCATTGACGCAGCCGCAGCGACCGCCGCGGCAACGCCTCCCGCGAGCACCTCGCTCGCGGCGAGGACCTCCGCCGAGGTCGGCAAGAAGACGGCCGGCAGGGATCCGTTCGGCGACGTCAAGCGGCTGGTCCACGCCCGCCTGGTCGAGACCCTCGGTCCCAAGCTGTACGACGCGCACATGACGCAGTCCGAGCTCGAGCAGCAGGTGCATTTCGCGCTGCAGACAGCGATCGCCGAGACCGACCAGCCCATGTCGAGCGCCGACCGCGCCCGGGTGTCGCAGGAGATCGCTGACGACATCCTGGGCTACGGGCCGATCGAGCCCCTGCTGCGCGACCCCGACCTCTCCGAGGTCATGGTCAACGCCTACAACAGCATTTACATCGAGCGCAGCGGCAAGCTGGTCAAAACCGACGCCGCGTTCAACGACGAGGCCCACCTGCGCCGCACGATCGACAAGATCGTCAGCAAGATCGGTCGACGCGTCGACGAGACCAGCCCGATGTGTGACGCTCGACTCCCCGACGGGAGCCGCGTCAACGCCATCATCCCGCCGCTGGCGCTGGACGGCTCCAAGCTCACCATCCGGAAGTTCGCCGAGGATCCCTACACGGTCGAGGACCTGATCAACTTCGGGTCCCTCACCCGCCCCTCGGCCAACCTGCTCGAGGGCTGCGTCAAGGGTCGCCTGAACATCCTGGTGTCCGGCGGCACCGGCGCCGGCAAGACGACCACCCTCAACGTGCTGTCCTCGTTCATCCCGCACGACGAGCGGATCGTCACCATCGAAGACGCCGCCGAGCTCCGGCTGCACCAGGACCATGTGCTTCGCCTGGAG
>NZ_JBFUMD010000614.1:0-1873 GCF_054049555.1 Nocardioides sp. P5_C9_2 | reverse complement strand
ATTTCCCGGAGCCCGACCTCGGCTCCGGTGATTGCAGGACCCACGCGGCGCCGTTTTCGCGCCGGTTGGGGCGACGGGGGAGAATCGCGGCGTGACCACCCCCACTGCCACCGACGTCCTCGTGGTCGGCGCCGGACCCGCGGGATCCGCGGCCGCCGCCTGGAGCGCCCGGGCCGGGCTCGACACGGTGCTGGTGGATGCGCAGGTCTTCCCGCGCGACAAGACGTGCGGCGACGGGCTCACCCCACGCGCCATCGGCGAGATGCAGCGGCTGGGCCTGGAGGACTGGTTGCGCGCCCACACGGTCAACCACGGGCTGCGCGCCCACGGCTTCGGCCAGACGCTGCTGCTCCCGTGGCCGTCCGTCCCCGGCAGCAGCCTCCCGTCGTGGGGGTCCGCGGTGGCCCGCACCGAGCTCGACGACCACCTGCGCGACGTGGCCATCAAGAGCGGTGCGCTGGCCCTCGACGGCGTCCGCGCGGTCGACGTACGCATGGAGGGGTCGCGGGTCGCGGCCGTCGTGTTCCGGCKTGGCGAGGACACCTTCGAGATGGCCTGCCAGCGGCTCGTGGTGGCCGACGGCGTGCGCTCCCCGCTCGGCAAGCTGCTGGGCCGCGAGTGGCACCGCGACACGGTGTACGGCGTCGCCGGCCGGGCCTACATCGCCTCGGAGATGTCCGACGACCCGTGGATCAGCTCGCACCTGGAGCTGCGCGGCGAGGACGGCGAGATCCTCAGCGGCTACGGCTGGATCTTCCCGCTCGGGCAGGGCTCGACCGGTGAGGGGGAGGTGAACATCGGCGTGGGCACCCTGGCGACGTCCAGGCGTCCGGCCAAGATCGCGGTCAAGCCGCTCATGTCCTACTACGCCGACCAGCGACGCGACGAGTTCCGGCTGTCCGGGGAGCTGCGCATGCCGACGTCGGCGCTGCTGCCGATGGGCGGGGCGGTCTCCCACGTCGCCGGCGAGAACTGGGCGCTGGTCGGCGACGCCGCCGGCTGCGTCAACCCGCTCAACGGGGAGGGCATCGACTACGGCCTCGAGACCGGCCGGTTCGTGGCCGAGGCGATGGCCGACGGGGAGCACCTCGGCACCGTGTGGCCGGCCGTGCTGCGCGAGCACTACGGCGAGTCCTTCTCCATCGCCCGTCGGCTCGCCGGGGTGGCCACCGTGCCCCGGGTCGTCGCCGCGCTCGGCCCGGCCGGGATGCGCTCGGACTGGCTGATGACCCTGGCCCTGCGCTGGATGGGCAACCTCGTCGACGACGAAGACCGCGACCGGGCCGCCCGGGTGTGGCGCTGGGCAGGTCGCCGCTCGATCGCCCGCGACGCGCGGCCACCCTTCGCCTGAGCGAGCACGCCCGCGCGGATACCCTCCCGCTGACACGATCCGCGGCGGGGGCCAGATCCGAAGAGAGCGCATGAGCGAGGCCTGCTACCGGACGACCAACGCCCTGGGGCGCGCGGCTCTGCGGCTGCTGCGGGTGGACACCCGCTGGACCGGCGCGGAGCACCTGCCGACCAGCGGGCCCGTCCTGCTGGCGGCCACCCACGTGAGCTACCCGGACTTCCTCTTCCTGGAGCAGGCCGCGATCGCGCGGCAGCGCTACCTGCGGTTCCTGTGCCGCCACGACGTGTGGCGGGTGCCGGGGGTGCGGACCGCGATGGACCGCATGCAGCACGTCCCGGTCGACCGGGAGGCCCCCGCGGCGGCCTACCTCCGCGCGCGGAGCCTGCTGCGCGCCGGGGAGGCCGTCTGCGCCTTCCCCGAGGCGGGCGTCTCCCACTCCTACACCGTGCGCTCGCTGATGCGGGGGGTCGCTGGGCTGGCCCGCGAGACCGGCGTCCCGGTGGTGCCCGTGGCGCTGTGGGG
>NZ_JBFUMD010000613.1:0-1877 GCF_054049555.1 Nocardioides sp. P5_C9_2 | reverse complement strand
GGCGAGGTGGGCGCGGTGGGCGCCACCGCCGGGCAGGTCTTCACCGCCCCCGCCCCGCCCCTCTCGCCGCAGGCCGACTTCCTCCGGGGCGTCGCCGTGGGAGCCGGCCTCGTCCTCGCCGGTGTCCTCGCCGGCGCGGTCGCCGCCCGCCGCCGATGACCGACCTCACGGTCGACTCGACGGCACGCGCGATGGCGGCCGCGGTCGCCGGGCGCGAGATCTCGGCCCGCGAGCTGCTCGACCTCCACCTGGCCCGCATCGCGGAGCGCAACCCCGAGCTCAACGCGATCGTCTCCCTCGACGAGGACCGGGCCCGGGCCGGCGCCGCCGAGGCCGACGAGGCGCTCGCCTCCGGGGCCGACACCGGTCCCCTCCACGGGCTCCCGTTCGCCTTCAAGGACACGCACGCCGTCGCCGGCTGGCGCACGACGTACGGATCGCCGCTCTTCGCCGACCACGTGCCCGAGCAGGACGAGCTCGTGGTGGAGCGGGTCCGCCGCGCGGGGGTGGTGACGCTCGGCAGGACCAACGTGCCCGAGTTCGCCGCCGGGTCGCACACCTTCAACCGCGTCTTCGGCACGACGGTGAACCCGGTGGACCCCCGGTTCTCGGCCGGCGGCTCCAGCGGTGGGGCGGCGTGTGCGCTCGCCACCGGGATGGTGCCGCTCGCGGAGGGGTCCGACATGGGTGGGTCGCTGCGCAACCCGGCGTCGTTCTGCGGTGTCGTCGGGATGCGCCCCTCGCTGGGCAGGGTGCCGGAGTGGCCGCTCTACAACCAGTGGGAGTCGACCTCGGTCGCCGGACCGATGGCGCGCACCGTCGGCGACGTCGCCCTCCTGCTCTCGGTGCTCGCCGGCCCCGACCCGCGTGCCCCGCTGGCGCTCGGTGACCGCGGGACGGCGTTCGCGCCACCCGTGACGGGTCACCTGCGGGGCCTGCGGGTCGCCCTGAGCGTCGACCTGGGCGGGGCCTTCGAGGTCGACGACCGGGTCGCCGCCGTGGTGGAGCAGGCCGGGCGGACGTTCACCCGCGGGGGAGCCCAGGTGGCGGCCGCGCACCCGGACCTCGGCCTGGCCGAGGACACCTTCCGCACCCTGCGCGCCTGGCACTTCCAGGCCAAGCTCGGGCCGCTGCTCGCCGAGCACCCGGACGCCTTCAAGCAGTCCCTCGCCGACAACATCCGCCTGGGCGAGGGCCTGACCGGTGCCGACGTCGCCCGCGCCTACACCCAGCGCACGTCGCTGGCCGAGACGATGCGCCTCTTCTTCGCCGACCACGACGTGCTGGTCCTGCCGGTCTCGCAGGTGCCGCCGTTTCCCGCGGACCAGGAGTTCCCGTCCGACATCAACGGCCGCCCGATGGAGACCTACCTGGACTGGATGCGGTCGGCGTACTTCATCAGCGTGACCGGGTGTCCCGCCATCTCCCTGCCGGCCGGGCGCACGCCCGAGGGGCTGCCGGTCGGGATCCAGGTGGTCGCCCCGCACGGCGCCGACCGGCGGCTGCTGGAGATCGCCTCCGCCTTCGAGGCCGCCGCTCCGCTGGGCTGAGCCCGCCCGATCTGGCCCATCCGGAGGATGGTGCCGCCGAGTGCCGAGGACTACCGTCGAAGGACCGACCTGTCGCGCCCCGTGCGCCTCGTGACGCCCTCCGACGCCCCTGGTGGCCCCCGCGTGGCACCTGTTGCCTGCGAGGAGGCCCACCGAATGGACAGTGCAGCGCTCGCGTCCCTGCGCGAGGACGTCAGAGGAACCGTGATCACCCCGGACGACGAGGCGTACGACGAGGCCCGCCTGGTCCGCAACGGCATGATCGACAAGCGTCCCGCCGTGATCGTGCGCCCGGCCAACGCCGGCGACGTGATGGCGGCCGTCCGC
>NZ_JBFUMD010000612.1:0-1877 GCF_054049555.1 Nocardioides sp. P5_C9_2 | reverse complement strand
GTGAGCTGGTCGCGGACACGGTCGGGGGCGGTGCCGCCGCGACCGGTGCGCGATGCGACCGACCCCTCCACGGTGAGGACCTCACGGACCCCGGGCCCGAGGTCGGGCGAGATCGCCGCCATCTGCTCGTCGGTCAGCTCGTGCAGCTCGACGCCGAGCTCCTCGCAGCGGCGGACGCAGGCACCGGCCACCTCGTGGGCGACCCGGAACGGGACGCCCTCGCGGACCAGCCACTCGGCCACGTCGGTGGCGAGCGAGAAACCCTGCGGCGCGAGCTCGCCCATCCGGTCGGTGTTGAACTCCAGGGTGGCGATCATCCCGGTGAACGCAGGCAGCAGGACCTCGAGGGTGTCGACGGAGTCGAAGACCGGCTCCTTGTCCTCCTGGAGGTCCCGGTTGTAGGCCAGCGGCAGCGCCTTGAGCGTGGTCATCAGCCCGGCCAGGTTGCCRACGAGCCGGCCGGCCTTGCCGCGGGCCAGCTCGGCGATGTCCGGGTTCTTCTTCTGCGGCATGATGCTCGACCCCGTCGACCACGAGTCGTGGAGCCGCGCGAAGTCGAACTCCCGCGTCGTCCAGAGGATGACCTCCTCGGCCATCCGGGAGACGTCCACGCCGATCATCGCAGTCACGAAGGCGAGCTCGGCGACGAAGTCGCGGGCCGCGGTGCCGTCGATGGAGTTGGCGCTGGAGCCGGTGAAGCCGAGCTCGTGCGCCACCGCTGTCGGGTCCAGACCCAGCGACGAGCCGGCCAGGGCCCCCGACCCGTACGGCGAGTCGCCGGCGACCCGCGCGTCCCAGTCGGCCAGCCGCGACACGTCGCGCAGCAACGGCCAGGCATGGGCGAGCAGGTGGTGCGAGAGCAGCACCGGCTGCGCGTGCTGGAGGTGGGTGCGCCCCGGCATGATCACGTCGAGGTGTCCCCGCGCCTGCACCACGAGCGCGTCGACGAGGTCGAGCACCTGACCGGCGACCACCGCGGCGTGGTCGCGCAGGAACGCCTTGAACAGGGTGGCGACCTGGTCGTTGCGTGATCGACCGGCCCGGATCCGGCCCCCCACGTCGGGGCCGACCTCCTCGAGAAGCAGGCGCTCGAGCGCGCCGTGCACGTCCTCGTCGGAGGGGTCGGGGTGCAGGGTGCCCGCGGCGTACCGCTCCCCCAGCACGTCCAGTCCGCGCACCAGCTCGGCGTGGTCCGGGTCGGTGAGGAGCCCGGCGGCGTGCAGGGCGTTGGCGTGGGCCCGCGAGCCGGCGAGGTCGTACGGGGTCAGCCGCCAGTCGAAGTGCGTCGAGCGCGACAGCGCCTCGAGCTCCGGGGACGGACCCGAGGCGAAGCGACCGCCCCACAGCTTGCCCTCGTTGGTGGTGCCGCTGCCGTGCTCGGCCATCAGTCGGTCCCGACGTCCATCGCGGCGTGGTCGAGTGCTTCGTCGTCGAGCTGGTCGGCGCCGTTGGCGCGGGCGATCCGGTCGGCCCCGCCGGGCTCGATCTCGCCGAACAGGTTGCCGTTCTCGACCAGCACGTGGCCCTGGTCCTGGGGCTGGCCCGCGTACTGCTCGAGCTTGGCCCGCGAGTCGGCGATGTCGAGGTTGCGCATGGTGAGCTGGCCGATGCGGTCCGTGGGACCGAAGACGGCGTTGTCTGTGCGCTCCATCGACAGCTTGTCCGGGTGGTAGGAGAACGCCGGACCGTCCGTGGCCAGGACCGTGTAGTCCTCCCCGCGGCGGAGCCGGACCGTCACCTCACCGGTCACCAGCGAGGCGATCCAGCGCTGGATCGACTCGCGCATCATCAGCGCCTGGGGGTCCAGCCAGCGGCCCTCGTAGAGCAGCCGGCCGAGACGGCGGCCCTCGTGGTGGTAGTTGGCGATCGTGTCCTCG
>NZ_JBFUMD010000611.1:0-1880 GCF_054049555.1 Nocardioides sp. P5_C9_2 | reverse complement strand
CACCGGAACCGGGTCGAGACATTGGCCAGCGACACGGTGACGGTGCCCACCGTCGCCGCGCTGAAGGGCACGGTCGTGGTGCCGTTGCCGCGTGCGTCGAGGCGGACCCGACGCGGCGTGATGGTGCCGTCGACCTGGTGGACGAGCAGGGTCGCGGCGGGGGAGGCCCGGCGGGCGGGAGCGTCGACCCGGACACGCAGGCGCCACTTCCTGCCGGACAGGTCGGGACCCGGGTGCAGGCGCACCGAGTCACCGGCGAGGTGGTCGAGCGTGGTCTTCTTCCTCCAGGAGCGCGCCGCCCGGGTGAGGGTCGCCTCGGCGAGCGGCGGGGTGTCGCCGTACGCCGCACCCTCCTCGTAGACCAGGCCGGGCATCGTGTTGGCGGCCGCGAAGTCGGCGTACACGCCGGTCAGCCCGCCCTTGCGGCGCAGCACGGACTGCAGCGCCTGGACCGAGTAGCGCCCGCCGTCCTTCCTGAGGCTGCCGGCGGCCTTCCAGGCCTTCTTGACGATGCCCTGGGAGTAGGTCTGGCTGAGGTACTCCCAGAAGATCCAGTTGCCGTACTGGAAGCCGTACGTCGAGCTGAACGCGTCGAGCGGCACGAAGGGTGAGGCGAGCTGGCTGTACTGGAGGTACTGGCGGTTGTCGTCGACGTCGTCGGCCACCCGCTCCTCCATCCAGGTGGCGGTGGACTCCATCATCCACGGGTCCTCGGTGTAGTCGTAGGCGTACTGGACGGCGTGGAAGAACTCGTGCGCGGCCGTGACCGTGAGGTTGTCCTGCGGTGAGGTGCCCGAGGGGAACTGGGCCGGCGCGTAGTCGTTGTCGAGCACGCAGAAGCCGCTCGCGGTGCGGCCCCTCGTGCGGTGCTCCGCGGCGCAGTAGCCGTACAGGCCGGTGCCGAGGTCCTTGAGGTAGACGTCGAGCCTGTCGTCCCCGCCGAGGCCGTCGTCGCCGAGCGGGGCGCGGTAGCCGAGGTCGTCGACCTCGCGGGCGTAGGTGTTCTCCAGCGTCGCCAGGGTCAGGTCGACCCAGTCGGCGCTGGGCGCGGCATCGGCCGTCGAGGTGACGTAGTGGACGCACACGTGGGTGCCGCAGGTCTGCGTCGAGGGCACGGTGTAGCCGTTGCCGAACGGGTCGGTCGGGCCCTCGGTGGGGCGGGCGAGCAGCGCCTCGGCCTCCGTCGCCTCGGCACCGCTGAGGTCGGGACGGGCCAGCCAGAGGTCCCGCAGAGCGACGGTGGCCGAGGGGTCGCCGGTGCGGCCACCGCCGGCGAGGAGCCGGCCGGCCATGTCGAGAGCTGCCCGCGGCGTCGCCTGCGGGGCGAGCGGCACCGCTGCGGTCCGCCGGACGGGAGGTCGAGCGACCGCCACCCGGTCGCCCCCCGCCTGCCCGCCGTGGTCCGCCCCGCGGTCGCCGTCCACGGCACCGGCCGGCACGGCTGGCACCAGCGCGAGCGCGGTGACCGTGCTCGTGAGGAAGGAGAGCAGGACCGGGATGGAGCGCACGTAGGTTCCCTTCGTGGCCTCGCGGGGCCGGTGTGGCGGTGCGGAGCGGGGCACCAGGGTCACCGCAGGACCCGGGCCGTGACCCGGAAGCCCCGGCGGTCATCGCCGGACCTGCCGTGGCAGGCGAACTGGGTGCCGCGGTTGCAGGTGTAGCGGGTCGACGCGTTGGCCAGCACCAGCTCGACGCGGCGCACCCGCGGGCGGTGGAAGGCCACCACCCGGGAGCCGTGACCGCGACGGTCGAGCTTGATCGGGCCGCGACCGATGACGCCGTGGCGACCGATGAGCACCACCTGCGCGGCCGGTGCGGTGGCCGGACGGCCCGCGTCGACGGTGAGTCGCACCCGACCGCGCCGCAGGCCGGGCGAGGGG
>NZ_JBFUMD010000610.1:0-1888 GCF_054049555.1 Nocardioides sp. P5_C9_2 | reverse complement strand
CCGTCGGGATCGGGGTCACAGATCTGCACCTGCTCGACGCGCCACGTGATGCCCTCGGCGAGGCCCACCGGTCCGGTGGACTCCCCCTCCACCCGCCGGAACCCGGGCCCCCCGTTCCCGGAGGTGGTCACGCACACCTCGGCCTCCAGCCCGGGGACCGAGCCCGTCCCGGCGATCGCGCCGACGGTGACGGCGCAGGCCAGGACCGCCATCAGGGTGACGATCACCCCGACCAGTCGCTCGAGCGTGCGGAGCGGGTCGGTACTGCGACTGCCGGTCATGGAGCCCCCATATCGATCTTCGATGTTATCGAGGGACGATAGGGCATCGTTTTTCGACATGTCAACGACGGTCATCGCCTTCGGCCCCCTCGTAGGGTCGGGACATGACCCCCCTGCGCGTGCGGCTCGGCCACGAGATCTTCCGGCGCGTCGCGGGACCGGACGGTCCCCGCGCACGCGAGCGCATCCACGGCACGCCCGGTCCGCGCTGGTTCGACCGCGACTCCGAGATCGTGCGGGTGCACGCGGACGCGTCCATGTTCATCGGCGGGATCCGCGCGATCCTGCTGCAGACGATGCACCCCGCCGCGATGCAGGCCGTCGCCGACCACTCGGGCTACCGGGGCGACATGTGGGGACGCCTGGCGCGGACCAGCCAGTTCCTCGCGGTCACCACCTTCGGCACGGTCGACCATGCCGAGCAGGCGATCCGCGCGGTGCGGAGCATCCACGAGCGGGTGACGGGCACGATGCCGGACGGCACGCCGTACGCCGCCTCGGACCCGCACCTGCTCGCGTGGGTGCACGCCGCGGAGGTCGACAGCTTCCTGCTCGCCCACCAGACGTACGGCGCCCGGCCGCTCGACGAGGCCGGCTGCGACGCCTACGTCGCCCAGGCCGCGCTGGTGGCCGGCAGGCTCGGCGTGGTCGACCCGCCGACCACGGTCGCCGAGCTCCGGGCGCTGCTCGAGAGCTTCCGCCCCGAGCTGCGCGCCACCGACGAGGCCCGCGCCGCGGTGCGCTTCCTCGTGCTGCACCCGGACCTGCCCGTCGCCGCCCGTCCGGCGTACGCCGTGCTCATGGCCGCCGGCATCGCCCTGATGCCCCGGTGGACGCGACGACCGCTCCGACTGCCCTGGCTGCCGGTCTCCGAGCGCACCGTCGTCAAGGCGCTGGGCACGCTGGCCACCGGGACCATCCGCTGGGCGATGTCGTCGGGGACCGCCGAGGTGCACGCGCTGCGCGCGACCGCGGCGGCCCCCGCCTGACCGGGCCTCGCGGAATCACCGGCTGACCGGTGATCCAGTGGGTTCGGCTACGTTGCAACACGCGCCAACCAGCCGAATCACCGGCTGACCGGTGATTCCGAACGCGCGGCTCAGAGGTTCCCGCGGGCGTCCTGCTCGCGCTCGATGGCCTCGAAGAGCGCCTTGAAGTTGCCCTTGCCGAAGCCGAGCGAGCCGTGCCGCTCGATCAGCTCGAAGAAGACGGTCGGGCGGTCGCCGAGCGGCTTGGTGAAGATCTGCAGCAGGTAGCCGTCCTCGTCGCGGTCGACGAGGATCTTGCGCTTCTGCAGCTCCTCGATCGGCACCCGGACGTTGCCGATCCGCTCGCGCAGCTCGGGGTCCTCGTAGTAGGAGTCCGGGGTGTCCAGGAACTCCACGCCGTTGGCGCGCAGCGCGTCGACGGAGGCGAGGATGTCGTTGGTGGCCACGGCGAGGTGCTGGGCGCCGGCGCCGCGGTAGAACTCGAGGTACTCGTCGATCTGCGACTTCTTCTTGGCGATGGCCGGCTCGTTGAGCGGGAACTTCACGCGGTGGTTGCCGTTGGCGACGACCTTGGACATCAGCGCCGAGTAGTCGGTGGCGATGTCGTCGCCGATGATC
>NZ_JBFUMD010000609.1:0-1888 GCF_054049555.1 Nocardioides sp. P5_C9_2 | reverse complement strand
GCGGTCCGGTAGGCGTCCAGGGTGTGCTCGGGCCGGTGTCCGCTGGCGCCGCGATGGGCCACGACCGCGGGGGTCGGCACGAGGCTGGAGGTCCGGTCGAGGACGGTTCCGGTCGTGTCCAGCACGGTCATGGTCCGAGCGTCCGGTCCCCACGAGGCGCCGGCGGGACCGGGGCACGACCTCAGGGTGAATGCCACATGATGGTCGGGTGACGCTGCCGACCTTCCCGCGCCTGGAGTCCCTGCCCGTGCTCGACCACCTCGACCTGGTGGCGCCCGCCGTGGCCGACGCCCTGGCCGCGTGGCCCGCCGCCGGGCAGGTCGCCGTCGTCGCGATCGACCCGGACCTCGCCGACACGGCCGCCATGACCGCCGAGTACGACCTGCCGCTCGCCGCGTCGGGCAACTGCGTGGTCGTGACGGGGCGTCGTACGGGCGAGGAACGGACCGCCGCGTGCGTCGTCCGCGCCGACACCCGAGCGGACGTCAACACCGTGGTCCGGCGGCTGCTCGACGTCCGCAAGGCGACCTTCCTGTCGATGGAGCGCGCCGTCGAGGAGTCCGGCATGGAGTACGGCGGCATCACCCCGGTCGGGCTGCCGGAGGGGTGGCGGCTGATGGTCGACGAGCGCCTGCTGTCCGAGCCGGTCGTCATCGTGGGCTCGGGCGTGCGCCGCTCCAAGCTGCTCGTCCCCGGCAGCAGCCTCGCGGAGCTGCCCGGCGTCGAGGTCGTGCCGGACCTGGGCCGCTGACGTGGAGCCGACGCGAGCCCGCCTGGTCGCCACCCACGTGCCCCGCGATCCCGAGGGCGTGGTGCTCGTCCTGCACGGCGGCGCCGGCCGTGCCGAGCACGCGATGGTCAGCCCCGCCCAGCTGTCGGTGCTGCGGATGGTCCCGATCGCCGGGCGGATCGCCCGCGCGGGCAGGAGGCGCCTGGCGGTCTACCAGCTCTGGTGGGACACTCGCTGGGCGGTCGGGCGGCCCTGCTCGCGGCGAGCACGGTGACGTCCGCAGCGCGGCTCTCCACCGGGGCCCGCGTCGGCTACGTCGCCGTACCGGGTGGACGGCACGCGATGCTGCGTCACGGCGCCGCGTTCGAGCGGCACGCCGCCGAGTTCGTGACCGCCACCCTGCTGGGCACCGACCCGACCTCGACGGCGGTGCCGGCGGTCCTCGCGGGTGCCGCCTTCACCGAGGCCTGACCCTGCGAAAAGGATTCGTCCGCGAGCCCCCGGCGAACGTAGGTTGGGGCGAGTGCGTGATCTCCCTGTCCTCGACCCCGGCATCGCGGACCACAGGTCGCCGCGGCACTTCCTCTGGTGGCTCGCGCGGGGCCAGTGGCGCACCCTGCTGGGCGGGATGGGGTTCGGCATCGTCTGGATGTCCTGCCAGGCCGTGATGCCCGCCGTGCTGGGCCTCGCGATCGACCGTGGGGTCGCGGCGAAGGACCAGCAGCAGCTGGTGCTGTGGGCCGGCGTCATGCTGGCCATCGGCCTCGTCCAGGCCTTCACCGGGATCATGCGGCACCGCTTCGCGGTCACCAACTGGCTCACCGCGTCGTACCGCGTCGTCCAGCTCGTCACCCGCCAGACGGTGCGGCTCGGCGGTGCGCTGCCGCGGAAGGTGAGCACCGGCGAGGTCATCGCCATCGGCACCAGCGACCTCGACCACATCGGCAACGTGATGGACGTGACCGCCCGCTTCGCCGGGGCGATCGTGTCCTTCCTGCTGGTCTGCGGGATCCTGCTCAGCACCTCGGTCCAGCTCGGCCTCGTGGTCCTCATCGGCGTCCCGCTGCTGATGCTGGTCCTGGGTCCGCTGCTGCGCCCGCTCCAGGCCCGCAGCGCGACCGAGCGGCAGATGCGCAGCGAGCTGTCCAACACCGGCAC
>NZ_JBFUMD010000608.1:0-1890 GCF_054049555.1 Nocardioides sp. P5_C9_2 | reverse complement strand
TCGCCCTCGACGTACGCGGGCGGCGGGAACTCCTCGACGTCCATGCCCTCCATGGCGCCCTGCATGATCGCGGTCCACGTCTGCGCCGGGTAGACGGCGCCGAAGTACGACGGGAGCCAGCCGTCGAGCTGGTTGTCCCCGTCGCCGCGCACGTACATCACGGCGGTGGCCAGCTGCGGGGTGTAGCCGGCGAACCAGGCCGAGGAGACCTCGTCCTTGTCGTTGGTCGCGGTGCCGGTCTTGCCGGCGGCCGGACGGCCGAGGGCCAGCGCGGCCTGCCCGGTGCCGTTCTGCACGATCTGCTGCATGGCGTACGACGTGTCGGCGGCGATGTCCTCGTCGACGGCCGTGCGGGTCTCGTCCTTGCGCGAGTAGCGGACCTCGCCGTTGCGGTCGACGACCTTCTCCACGACGTGGACGTCGGCGCGCTCGCCGCCGTTGGCGATGGAGGCGTAGGCGTTGGCCATGTTGATGGGGCTGACACGGCCCTTGCCGAGGGTGATCAGGGTGTCGTCGGACAGGAAGTCGACCGACCGGTTCGGGATGCCGGGGTACTGCTTGGCGGGCTCGTTGCCCGGGATGCCGAGGGCACGCGCCATGTCGTAGATCTGCTGCGGGCCGTCGGACATCGAGGCCGACATGTCCACGAAGGCGGTGTTGATGGACTGCTCGGCGGCCGTCACCAGGGAGACGGACTCGCCGTAGTCGTTGCCGAGCCCGTCGGTGCCGGTGCCCTCGTTGCGGACCTGGGTGCCGTCCGGGAACTCGTAGGGCGAGTTGCCGTCGAAGCTGTCCGTGATCTCGAAGCCGTCCTTGATCGCGGCGGCGATGGTCAGCGGCTTGATCGTCGAGCCCGCCATGCCACCCGTGGCGGCCCAGTTGATCTGGGAGTCGAGGTAGTCCTGGCCTCCGTAGAAGCCGCGCAGGGCACCGGTGCCGACCTCGACCGTGGCCGCGCCGACGTGCAGCTCCTTGTCGCCGAAGCCCTCGGGTCGCTGCTCGCGCACGCCCTCCTCGGCGGCCTGCATCGCCGCCGGGGTGAAGGTGGTGGTGACCCGCAGTCCACCGCCGTCGATCTCCTCCTCGGTGAACTCGCCGGTGGCGAGCAGCTCCTGCTTGACGAGCGTCAGCATGTGGCCCCGCTGGCCGCCGTACTGGCTCTGCACCGCGATGTCGGGGAACTTGGGGAGTCGCTTCACGGCCTTGTCGGCCTGCTCGGCGGTGATCGCCTCGGTGTCGACCATGGCGTCGAGGACGTAGGCGTAGCGCTCCTTGAGCGCCGCCCGCGCGTCCTTGCCTCCGTCGGGGTCGTAGCGGGACGGGTTGTTGAGGACCGTCGCCAGCACCGCGCTCTCCCGCAGGGTGAGATCGGCGGCGTCCTTGTCGAAGAACGCCTGCGCGGCGGCCTGGACGCCGTACGCCCCGCGACCGAAGTAGATGGTGTTGAGGTAGCCCTCGAGGATCTCGGACTTGCTCAGCTCGTTCTGGATCTTGACCGAGACGACGGCTTCCTTGATCTTGCGCTGGTAGCTCTGCTCGCTGGTGAGGTACAGGATCTTGACGTACTGCTGGGTGATGGTCGAGGCACCCTGGCGGTCGTTGCCGCGAGCGTTGGAGAACGCCGCACGCAGGATCCCCTTGGGGTCRATGCCCTGGTCGGTCCAGAACGTCTGGTTCTCCGCGGCGACGACCGCGTCCTGCATCTGCTGCGGCATCTCCGACAGCGGGATCGACTCCCGGTTCTGGTCGTCGTAGAAGGTGCCGAGCTCCTGCTTGCCGCCGTTGTAGTAGACGAAGGTCGTCTGGGCCTTGAACGCCTCGTTGGGGGCGGGGATCGCGATCGCCTTGTAGAGCACGAAGAGGGCGATCAGCCCGAGCAGGCCCACGACC
>NZ_JBFUMD010000607.1:0-1909 GCF_054049555.1 Nocardioides sp. P5_C9_2 | reverse complement strand
GCCGATGCCCGAGGACGCCCCGGTCACCATGACCGTCGCACCGAAGAGCGGGCTCATGCCTCCCGTGAGGCGACGAGCGAGGCGCGCGATCCGGGCGCGCGGGGTCTGGAGGAGCAGGGTCACGGCGCCGACCCTAGACCGTGGACCGACCGGGCAGTTCCGTAGCGCTCCGGACCCCCGACCGGGCAGTTCCGTAGCGCTGCAGGCCGCCGACCGCTGCCTCCAGACCGACTCCCCATGGTGAMCTCCGCTTCCACCGACGACGCGAGGCGCCGCTCGGCGTACCGGAGCGGTCCGGAAGTGCCCGCTCGGCGTACCGGAGCGGTCCGGAAGTGCCCGCTCGGCGTACCAGAGCGGTCCGGAAGTGCCCGCTCGGCGTCCCGGAGGGGTCCCTCACATGTCGTTGCCGAGGAACATCAGGTCGCCACCGGTCACCTCGAGGACGTCGACGCGCTTGCACGCCCCGGTGACCGGGTCGCAGTCGCTGACGATCGTCGCGCTGCCGGCACGGGACGCGACCAGGATGGAGCCGTCGGTGTCGACGGTCCACTGCGAGGCGCTGTCGCGCTCGGTCACCGACAGCTGCAGCGGCTCGGTGGACCCCACTCCGGTGGGCTCCAGGGTGCTCGACCACGCGAGCACGTGGGCCCCGTCGTGGGTGAGCTGGGAGTCGATGGCCCCGGGCACGAACGTGTAGTCGCGCTGGCCCACGCCCGGCTCCGGCTCGGGCCGGGGGCCGTCGTACAGCACGACGCCGTTGCGGACGTCCGCGATCGACGTCCGCGGCCCTGCGAACGGGCGGGTGACGTCGCCGTCGAGGTCCCAGACCTTGGTGCCGGTGCCATCGCGGAAGAACACCGCGCCGTCGTCGAAGGCATCGATGACCACGTCACAGCCCCCACAGACGACGTCGATCATGTCGACGAGCTCCCTGGTCTCGGTGTCGAGGACGAAGAGCCGGGGACCGCCGTCGCGCAGGATGGCGACGGCGACCTCCGACGAGGTGGAGTCGGCCTTGGCCGTCGGATGCCAGTCCCGGGGTGCCTGCAGTGCTCCCTCGATCATGGTGGTGTTCCCGTCGAGGTCCAGGAGCACCGGGCGACCGGCGTCGTAGTGGACGACGCCACCGGGGGCCGCGACCGCGTCGGTGTCGAGCCCCGCGACCTGGTCGACGGGCACGGTCCGCCCCCCGAAGTGCAGGACACCGCCGGGGTCGGCGTAGGCCCGCAGCCCGTCGGCGGGGGCGGTGACGACGGTCGGGTCGGTGGCCACCTGGCCCTCACCGGCCCGCGTGTCGGACGGACCCATCAGCTGGGAGACCGCCACGCCGCCGACGACGAGCGTGGCTGCGACGATCCCGACCACGGCGGCACGGCGCCGGGTGCGAAGGCGACGACCGGTGCGCATCACCGTCACCAGGTCGCCCGGAGGTGCCGTCACCCGGTCGAGGCGGGCGGCGAGGGCGTCACGCAGGTCGGTGCTCATGCCAGCTCTCCTTCGTCGAGTGCGTCGAGGGCCGCACCGGTGGCACGGCGCAGGTTGCCGAGGGCGGCGGAGGCCTGGGACTTCACCGTCCCGCGGGAGCAGCCGAGCGTGGCGGCGATCTGCTCCTCGCTGAGGTCCTCGTAGTAGCGCAGCACGATCACAGCACGCTGCCGCGGCGCGAGCGCGGCGACGGCGTCCCACAGGGTGCTCCGGTCCACCACGCCGTCCTCAGCGGACGGTTGCGGCGGCGGCTCACCGACATCGGCGTGCGGTCGCTCGCGACGCCACCACGCCGAGCGACGGGTGCCGAGCACCTCGTTGACCACCATCCGGCGCACGTAGGCGTCCGGGTGCTCGGCCGCGCAGACGCGGGACCACGCGGCGTACGCCTTGGCGAAGGCGGCCTGGCAGGCGTCCTCCGCAC
>NZ_JBFUMD010000606.1:0-1912 GCF_054049555.1 Nocardioides sp. P5_C9_2 | reverse complement strand
GGATGGCGATCGGCCTGGTCGTCTACTTCGCCTACGGCCGCAGCCACAGCCGGCTCGCGCGAGCCGAGCGGGCGGAGCGTCAGTCCGCCTGAGGCGTCGGCGTCTCAGGCGTCCCCGGCCGAGGTCACCAGCCCCCGGCGATCGGCAGGACGAGTCCCTCCTCGACGGAGGCCGGTTGCTCCACCACGACGGTGCAGCTGCCCGCGGCCACCTCGCAGGTGAGGAGGTCGGGGGTGGTCGAGTCCAGCGTCGGCAGCCCGATGCCGGCATAGGTGTCCTCGTCCAGCCACCGGTAGCCCACCAGGAAGGCGTAGCGCCCCTCGTCGAACGGGAGCCGGGTGCCGTCGGTGGTGTTGTAGACATGGTTGACGTCGTCGGTCTCGGAGAAGATGACGCCCCCGTCCGGCGAGAGCCGACCGCCCCAGATGGAGAGGACCCGCCCAGTGCTCAGGTCGGGCCCGACCCGGAACTCCTCGGCCTTGTCCGCCGGCGTGCCGCCGCGCGCGTAGTAGGCGAACACGCCGTTCTGGACGTCCACGACCTCGACCTCGGTGCCGGCCGGTGCCGGGACCAGCGTCGTCCCGCCGGAGCCGAAGGGGTCCCAGGCCCGCACGCCGCGCTGGTCGCTGACGTAGACGGTGCGTCCGTCCACGGCCGCGACCTGGGCGGCGCCGCCGAGCTCGCGCTCCACGCCGGCGACGACGGGACGTCCGGGCCAGCTCGAGAGTGGGACCCTGACGGTGGTGCCGCTGGACACGTCCAGGGCGGCGAGGCTGCCCCCGTCGGTCGCGTCGACCCAGGCCACCAGGTCGCCGTCGCTCTGGAAGCGCGGGTACTCCTTGTCGGCCAGCCGGCCGACACGGTCGGTCGCGTCGCCGGACACGACGAGGACCTCGCCGGCCGTGTCGCTGACGACGAAGCCGCTGTCGGTCTGGACCATCGCGCGCAGGGTGAGGCCGGTGTCGATCGCGGCGTCGCCGTCGTGGATGGTGCCGCCCACGGCGTAGGCGACGGAGTCCGCCCGGGGCTGGACCGCGACGCCCGTCCGGGGCTCGTCGTGCGAGCGCAGGGCCGGGACGGCGAGGGCGCCCACCACCGCCACCGAGGCGGCCACGGCCATGAGCGCTCCCGCCCGTCCGCGGCGGGCCCGGCGCTCGCCCTCGCGGACCAGGGCCCCGACGTCCAGCGCGGGCGGCTCCAACGCGTCGGCGCGGTCGTGCATGACGTCCTTGAGGAGTCCGGTCATCGGGTCACCGCCATCAGGTCGGGCGGCAGCAGCTCGAGGTGCTCGCCGCCGTGGGAGTCGAGGGTCGTGCGGAGGGTGGCCAGGGCGGCGTGCACCTGGCTCTTGACGGTGCCGACGGCACAGCCGAGCGCCGCGGCCGTCTGGGCCTCGGTGAGGTCCTCGTAGTAGCGGAGCACGACGGCCGCCCGCTGGCGCGGCGGAAGCGACTGGAGTGCCGACCAGACCCACTCGCGGCGTGCGAGGTCGTCGCCCAGGCCGTCGCTGCGGGCGTCGGCGGGAGCCTCCGGGATGGTGTCGCTCGGGCGCTCCTGCCACGACCTGCGGCGGTACCAGGAGATCGCGGTCGTGGTGATCACCCTGCGGGTGTAGGCCTCGGCCTTGCTCGGGTCGCGCAGCGTGGGCCACGCGACGTACGTCTTGGTGAGGGCCTCCTGGAGGAGGTCCTGGGCGAGCTGGCGCTCGCCGACCATGAGGTACGCCGAGCGGTGCAGGGCGGCGGACCGTGCGGCGACGAACTCGGCGAAGGCAGCCGGATCGCGTCGTGGCATCAGTGCTCCTGGTGGCGGTGTCGGGGTGGGTCACCCGACATGACGATCCGACTGTGCCAAAAGGTTCGGTGGGACGCCGGGCAACGCGCGAGGGCGCCCGACCGGTGTGGTCGGACGC
>NZ_JBFUMD010000605.1:0-1920 GCF_054049555.1 Nocardioides sp. P5_C9_2 | reverse complement strand
AGCCACTTCTGCGGGACGGACCCGGCAAGACCCATGCAGAGGCCGATCAGCATGGCAACCGGCAGGTTCTTGAGCTTCGCGGCGACGACCGCGGCGAACGCGGTCGCCATCAGCGGCGTCATGCCGCCGACCGAGAGACCGGAGGCCGGGGCGACCAGGATGCCCGTGAGGCCGGCGAGCATGGTGCTGACCGCCCACACCCCGGCGGAGATCTGGCCCGGGTTCGTGCCGCTGAGGCTGGTCAGTGCCCCCGAGTCGACCAGGGCGCGGACCTTCAGACCGATATCGGTGAAACGGAGCACGCCGACACCGACGATGAGAACGACCAGCAGACCGAGGTACATCGCGACCTGGTCGGCGTTCACCACCGCGTCACCGATGTGGAACACCTTGAGCGGAACCGGCGCGAGGCCCGGTGCCGTGACAGCCGTGAGCTGGCCGAGAATCAGCTCCACCAAGGGCGGCAGGGCGATCGACAGCCCCAGAGTCGCCATCAGTTTGACGATCGTCGAACGACCGTGCAGGAACTGGAAGAGGGCGACGTAGAGCAGCACTCCCATGAGGGGAGCGAACACACCCAAGGACACGAGGGCGGACGGGAGAATGTCCCACCCCATCTCGACGTGCAGTTCGTAGTAGACGCGGGCGACCGCGAAGGCCATCGCCGCGAAGGACAGGTTGAACACCCCGGACGCCACGTAGGTGATCACCAGAGAACCGGACGCGATGGCGAAGATAGAGCCAGTCGCCAGGCCGGCAAGGATGTACGAGAGCACGGGAGACTCCATCTCGTTCGGCGTGAGCTGGACCGGTGTACCGGTCGGAGACCAGCGTCACTCATCCGGCAGATCAGGTCAATAGTTTCACTCATTTAGATGTGGCCTCCGCCACAGGCGGCCCCAGGGATCGCGCCCCCGCAGGCGCTCGACGGGCGCGTCGGGAGGCAGCCCGTGACAGTTCTATGCTTGCAAACTAGTGACGCCACTCACATCTTCATGGCAGTATCGGCTTCAATCGGACTAATCGGTTCGACAATTCGACAAATTGTTGAGGTACCCCATGCGCACTACAGCAGCATCAGTCGCGATCGCAGCGTCGCTCGCCCTGGCCCTTTCGGCCTGCGGTGGCAGCGACAGCGCCAGCTCGGCGGCCGGGGACAGCGGCCCCCTGAAGATTGGCGTCATCGCCTCCCTGACCGGCCCGTCCTCGGCGACCTTCAAGGTCACGCCGGACGCGGCAGACGCTCGGTTCAAGCAGTACATCGCGGACAACGGCAAGTGCGCCAGCCGCTTCGAGGACTACGAGTTGATCGAGGCCGACGACACCAACGCCCCGCAGGGCGCCCTCCAGGCAGCGCAGCGCCTGGTGCAGCAGGAGCAGGTCGACGCCATCCTGCACGGAACCGCGGTCTTCTACGGTGCCGCGACGTTCCTGACCACCGACCCCGAGGCGAAGAAGATCCCCGTCATGGGTGGTGGCTTCGACGGCTCGCCGGTCTACGCCGACCCGACCAACAACGTGTTCGGCATCCTCGCACCGCTGGACTTCGAGACGACCTACACCACGGTCGGCGAGCTGATGAAGACGGCCGGCGCGTCGAAGGCAGCCGTCATCGCCTATGACGGCCCGAGTTCCGCCCCCAGCGCGGAGCAGGGTGCTCGCTCGATCGAGGCCTCCGGATTCGACGTTGTGTACAAGAACATCAAGATCCAGACCGGCTCGACCGATGTCGGCACCATCGTGCAGGGCATCCTCGAGTCGGGCGCTGACTCCCTCATCTCGTCGCTCAACCCGGAGACGGCTTTCGCCGTCGTCGGCGGCCTGAAGCAGGCCGGCAAGGAAATGAAGCTGATCTCGCAGCCGATCGGCTACAGCTCGCAGCTGCTGGAGTCCGCGCCGGCCGTCCAGGCCGCCCAGGGC
>NZ_JBFUMD010000604.1:0-1925 GCF_054049555.1 Nocardioides sp. P5_C9_2 | reverse complement strand
CATCGCCGCGGTGGCCGGCCCGGTCGCGAGCGCTGTGGCGGCCACCGACGGTGTGGAAGGCTGAATGCCATGAGCCTCTCCCTCGCCCACGACCGGCGTCGCACACCGGGCCGCGCCCTCGCCGGGGCGATCTCGGGCGCCGTGGTCGGCGTCGTCCTGCTGGCCGGCTGCTCCGGCGGGGACACGAGCGGGGCCGCCGACCAGCAGACGCCGGACGAGGTGCTCGCCACGGCCGCCGACACGCTCTCCCGCACGAGCGGCGTCGACCTCACCCTGTCCACCGAGAACCTGCCGAAGGGCGTCTCCGGCATCACCCGCGCCGACGGCGTCGCCACCGACGCGCCCGCGTTCGAGGGCACCATCACCGTCGTCTACGCAGGCCAGAGCGTCGACGTCCCGGTGGTCGCGGTCGACAAGGTCGTCTACGCCCAGCTGCCCTTCACCACCGGCTACCAGGACATCGACCCCGGCGACTACGGCGCGCCCGACCCGGCCGCCCTGGTCAGCGACGACACGGGCTTCGGCTCCCTGCTCGCGGTGACCGAGGGCGTCGAGGAGGGTGACAGCGTGCGGGGCGGTGCGGACAACACCGAGGTCCTCACCACCTACACCGGGACCGTGCCGGGCCCGGCCATGAAGAAGGTGATCCCGAGCTCGTCGGGCGACAGCTTCGACGCCGAGTACCTCGTCAGCGACGACGGCGAGCTGCGCCAGGCCGTGCTGACCGGCGTGTTCTACCCGGACAGCGCCGAGATGACCTACACCGTCGACCTCGCCGACTACGGCACGACCCGCGACATCGTCGCACCATGAGCCGGGCGGCCGGGCCGGACGCGTCCGGGACCGGCTCCGCACGCCTCCTGCTCGGACTCGCCGCCGTCGCGGTCGCGTTCGCAGCCGCCGACACCTACGTCGTGGTCCTCGCGCTGCCCGACATGATGACGTCGGTGGGCGTGCCCATCGACCAGCTCCAGCGGGCCGCCCCGATCGTCTCCGGCTTCCTGCTGGGGTACGTCGCGATGCTCCCGCTGATCGGTCGGATGGCCGACCTGCAGGGTCGGGTCCCGGTGCTGGTCTTCTCGCTGGTCCTCTTCGCGCTGGGGTCGCTGGTGACGGCGCTCGCCTACGACATGCCCTCGATGGTGACCGGGCGCTTCCTCCAGGGGGTCGGCGGCGGCGGGCTGGTGCCCGCCACCCTGGCCCTGGTGGCCGACCTCTACCCGCCGCACCGGCGCGGCGTGCCCCTCGGCGTCGTCTCGGCCGTCCAGGAGGTCGGCTCGGTCATCGGTCCGCTCTTCGGTGCCGCGGTCCTCGCGTTCACGGACTGGCGGGTGATCTTCGTGATCAACCTCGCCGTCGGGCTCCTGCTGGCGCTGGCCATCCGCCGCGTCGCGCCCGTCCACCGCGAGGCCCCACGCCGGGTCGACGTCGTCGGGATCGTCCTCCTCGGGACCTCCCTGCTGGCCGGCGCCCTCGTCATGCTGCGCCCGCCCCCGCTGCTGCGCGACCTCACGTGGGGCCAGGCGTTCATCCCGTTCACCGGGGACGGCCGCTGGCTCACCCCGGTCGGCGTGGTCGCGATGGGCACGGGCGTCGCCTTCCTCGCCTGGTGCACCCTCGCGCGTGCCCCGCTCCTCGACGTACGCCGCTGGGTGGCGGCCCTGCGCGAGGCCGACCTCGTCGGCGCGCTGCTCCTCGCGCTCGCGCTGGCCGGCGTGATCCTGGCCTTCGCCACGGCCGACCCCAAGGTGCAGGTCTTCTCCGACCGGGGACTGTGGTTCCTGCTCGGCTCCGGGATCGCCGCGGTCCTCCTGGTCGCGCACCTGCGCCGGGCCGCGGCGCCACTGGTCCCCCGTGGCGCGCTCCGGCGCACTCCCGCCTGGGGCGCGTTGCTGGTGAGCTTCTTCATCGGCGCCGCCCTCATC
>NZ_JBFUMD010000603.1:0-1941 GCF_054049555.1 Nocardioides sp. P5_C9_2 | reverse complement strand
GGTGCAGGGTGGCAGCCGCTGCGCCGGGACGCGGCACCTGCTCAGCGGGAGCGCCGGGGGTGGCTACCCGGGTGTCCCCACCTTGGCCGATGAGCAGGGCGACAAGGACTGCAAGGCCTGTGAACAGCGAAAGACCGGCCACCCACAGACGTGKGCGACCGGTCCTCGAGGTCGGGCGATCAGCCAGGGCGGACCGCGCCGACGAACGGCATCGAGTACAGGCCCGCCACGGCGACACCGGTGCCAGGGTTGGCCGCGTGGACGATCATGCCGTTGCCGATGTACATGCCGACGTGGCTGATCGGGCTGTAGTAGAAGACCAGGTCTCCGGGCTGCAGYGCACTCGCGGCGATGTGCGGGCCAGAGCTGTACTGAGCGCTGGAGGAGTGCGGGAGACCGACACCGGCAGCACCCCAGGCGCGCATGGTGAGGCCCGAGCAGTCGAAGGCGCTGTCGCCGGTGGCGCCGTAGACGTAGGCGTCGCCCACCTGCGCCATGGCGTAGCTGACGGCGGCGGCCGCGTTGCCCGAGGCAGGGGCGGACACCGGCATGCGGCTGCTGGTGGTCGAACGCGAGGTGGACAGGAGGCGCTCGCGCTCCTCGGCCTCGAGGTCGGCCAGGAGGTCCTTGGCCTCGTCGAGCTTGGCGTCGACGGCCTGCTTCTCCTTGCCGAGCTGCTCGGTCGTCGCCGCGATGTCCGATGTGCGGTCCGCGGTGGCCTCCTCGCGCAGCGCCAGCGCCTCGGCCTCGGTCGAGTAGTCGGCGAAGAGGGTGTCCTGGAGCTGGCTGTACGACGACATCGTCGACAGCTGGCCCAAGAAGGCGGCGGGGTCGTCGGAGACGACGACCTGGCCGACGGTGGAGATGCTCTCGCCCTCGTACTGGCGGCGGACAGAGTCGGTCACCTGGGCGCGGACGGCCTCAAGACGGTCGTCCTGGCGACGCTCGTCGGCACGGAGGGAGCCGAGCTCGCTGCGGAGGTCTGCAAGGTCGAGCTTGGCGTCGTTGTAACGCTCCTGCGCCTGCTCGGCCTCGTGGTAGAGCCGCTCGACGCGCTGCTTGACGTCCTTGACGTCCGGCTCTGCCTGGGCCGGCGAGGCCGGGACGAATCCGATGGCGGCGATGGCCGTGATTCCCAGCAGGGCGCTGCCGAGTCGCTTCCGGTCGTGTGTCACGAGCGGGCGTTCTCCCTCATTGTCGTCACGTCTACCGGGTGAGCTGACGGGTTCGGGCAACGACATGCCCTACGACCCCTCCGCMGCGGTGGCTGCTCTCGAGGCCGATTCACCCCAGGTGGGACGTGGGTCCCCGGCTCCTGGCACCGCCGGCTCGCACCGGTGGCGTGTGGATTAGACGCGGTCTGCGCATGGACCCGTGTAGCCCATTGCCACGCACACCAGCGGACACTGTAACCGGCCGGTGACCGTCCACCAATCCCTGGTCCCCAGCTTTGAAACGTGTCGCGGGAGTGTTGTGGGTCACATCCGTCAAGCGGACTCGACCACCGGCCCCGCGACCGGCTCGACCAGACGTAGGGGTGGGACCAGCCCGCCCTGCGCCAGCACGGCGAGCGCCTCGCGCTCGTCGTCGTCGAGCGTCAGCTCCGGAGGTGGGCCGAGCAGCACGGTCACCACGCAGTCGTGGCAGGCCAAGGCACGAACCACACAGGTGTCACAGTCGATGCGTGTCGTCATGCGGCGCACGCTGGCACGAGCCACCGACAACGGCCTCGCCCCGCGCGTCGCGTCGCGTGTCGTGGGGCCGCTCTCTCAGCCCTGCTCGTGCGGGTCGRAGCCGGCCTCGTTGCGGGCCACCAGCTCGATCGCGTCCTCGCGGCCGCACCAGCGGCACGACACCGACTCCACGCTCTCGTCGCGCACGGTCTCCTCCTCGACGACGTGGTCGCCGGCGAGGTCGAAGTGCCAGAACTCGGTCGTACGC
>NZ_JBFUMD010000602.1:0-1942 GCF_054049555.1 Nocardioides sp. P5_C9_2 | reverse complement strand
GATCCGGACCCCGTCCCACTTGACCTCGTGCGACCAGCCCTCGCCCGCCGGGAGGTGGTCCGCCTTGGTGGCGAGCATGGGACGCATGGGACATGCTTACCCCATGCGAGCGATCTGGAAGGGTGCCGTGTCCTTCGGCCTGGTGAGCGTGCCGGTCAAGCTGTACGCCGCCACCGAGTCCCACGACGTGTCCTTCCGGCAGGTCCACGCCAAGGACGGCGGGCGCATCAAGTACCAGCGCGTCTGCTCCCTCGACGGCGAGGAGGTGCCGTACTCCGACATCGCCAAGGGCTACGAGACCGAGGACGGCGAGATGGTCATCCTCAGCGACGACGACATGGCCGAGCTGCCGGCCACCTCGTCGCGGGAGATCGCCGTCGAGAAGTTCGTGCCCAGCGACCAGATCGACCCGTTGCTCTTCGAGAAGTCCTACTACCTCGAGCCGGAGAAGTCCGGGGCCAAGCCCTACGCGCTGCTCCGCCAGGCCCTCAAGGACGCCGACCGGATGGCCGTCGTGACCGTGGCGCTGCGCCAGCGCACCTCGGTCGCGGTGCTGCGGGTGCGCGAGACCGACCGCGGCGACGTGATCGTCCTCCAGACGATGATGTGGCCCGACGAGGTCCGCGTCCCCGATTTCGACGTCGAGGTCGGCGACGTCAAGGACCAGGAGGTCAAGATGGCGCACATGCTCGTCGAGACCCTGGCCGGCGACTTCGACGCCTCGGAGTTCGAGGACGACTACGCCGGCGCCGTCGAGGCGCTGGTCAAGACCAAGATCGAGGGTGGCGAGGTCAAGCGCACCGAGAAGTCCACCAGGACCTCCGGTGAGGTGGTCGACCTGCTGGCCGCGTTGCAGAAGTCGGTCGCGGCGGCCAAGACCGCTCGCGGTGAGGCGCCCGCCGACTCCGACGACTCGGACTCGGGCTCCGACTCGGACTCCGACGCCGACGCCGAGGACTCCGCGCCCGCGAAGAAGGCGTCGGCCAGGAAGACTCCTGCCAAGAAGACGCCGGCGAAGAAGGCTCCCGCCAAGAAGACGGCCGCCCAGAAGACGGCCGCCAAGAAGGCACCGGCGAAGAGGGCCACGGCCAAGAAGGCCAGCTAGCCCGCGCCGGCGAGGATCGCACTGCCTTGCCCGCGCGGCGTACCCCGTCTCGCCGCGGCGTACGTGACCTCACCCCGACGCGGCGTACGCCGGGAGCGGTGACTCAGCCACGTTCCTGGCACGGGAGATGTGGCTCACGCACCTCCCGCGGGCGGGGCGCGAAGGACTCACCGGTCGGGCGGTGCCCCAGCCACCTCCGGCTCCCTAGGAAGGTGGCTGGGCCACCGCTCGGGCCGCGACCGGGACCTCACCCCGCGCCGCCCCCGAGTCCGGCATCCGCCGCGACAGCTCAGCCGCCAGGAAGTCCGAGAGCCGCGGCGCCACGAGGTTGAAGACCTCCGCGCACCGGCCGATCGCGCCGTCGACCGTGATCGGACGGTCCTCGAGGGCGCGGACGAGGCGTTCGGCGCAGTGCTCGGGAGACTCGGCCCGACGACCGTCGTACGCGTCGGTGGGGCCGATCATCGGCGTGCGCACCAGGGCGAGGCGCACGGTGGTGCACGTGACGTTGTCGAAGTACGCCTCGCGCCCCATGATCCGGCCGAACACGTCGAGCGCGCTCTTCGCTGCGATGTACGCCGCGAACTTGGGCGCCTTGACCTGGTTGCCCCACGTGACGACGTTGAGCACATGTCCGAACCGCTGTGCACGCATCGCCGGGAGCAGTCCCATGGTCAGGCGGACCGGGCCGAAGTAGTTGACCGCCATCATCCGCTCGAAGTCGTGGAAGCGGTCGTGCGAGAGCGCCAGCGACCGGCGGATGGAGCGGCCGGCGTTGTTGACCAGGTAGTCGACGGCGCCGTGCTGCTCCAGCACCCGCTCCACCAGTGCGTCGAT
>NZ_JBFUMD010000601.1:0-1946 GCF_054049555.1 Nocardioides sp. P5_C9_2 | reverse complement strand
GGCACACGCCGCAGTCGTAGCAGGGCGTCCAGCGGCAGTCCTCGACCTCGATGTCGGCACCGTCGGCCGCGGCGAGCGCGTCCTCCCAGTCGGCCCACATCCAGTCCTTGTCGAGGCCTGAGTCGAGGTGGTCCCAGGGCAGGACCTCGTCGTACTCACGCTCGCGGATCGTGTACCAGTCGACGTCGACGCCGGTGCCCGCGAGACCACGCTCGGTGGCGCCCATCCAGCGCTCGTAGGAGAAGTGCTCGCTCCAGCCGTCGAAGCGGCCGCCGTCGCGCCAGACCTCCTCGATGACCCGGCCGACGCGGCGGTCGCCGCGGGAGAGCAGTCCCTCGACGATCCCGGGCTTGCCGTCGTGGTAGCGGAAGCCGATGGCGCGGCCGTAGCGCTTGTCCTCGCGGACGGTGTCGCGCAGCTTCTTGAGGCGGCTGTCGGTGGTCTCGTGGTCGAGCTGCGCGGCCCACTGGAAGGGCGTGTGCGGCTTGGGCACGAAGCCGCCGATCGACACCGTGCAGCGGATGTCGTTGTGGCCCGCGACCTCGCGGCCCTTGGCGATGACCTTCTTGGCCAGCTCGGCGACCTGGAGGACGTCCTCGTCGGTCTCGGTCGGCAGGCCGACCATGAAGTAGAGCTTCACCTGGCGCCAGCCGTGGCTGTACGCCGCCGCGACGGTGTTGATCAGGTCGTCCTCGGTGACCATCTTGTTGATGACCTTGCGCATCCGCTCGGACCCGCCCTCGGGCGCGAACGTCAGGCCCGAGCGCCGTCCGTTGCGGGAGAACTCGTTGGCCAGGGTGATGTTGAAGGCGTCGACGCGGGTCGAGGGCAGCGACAGCGAGACTCCTGCGCCCTCGTAGCGGTCGGCCAGACCCTTGGCGACCTCACCGATCTCGGAGTGGTCGGCACTGGAGAGCGACAGGAGCCCGACCTCGTCGAAGCCGGACGTGCGGATGCCGTTCTCGACCATGTCGCCGATGGTCTTGATGGAGCGCTCGCGCACCGGACGGGTGATCATGCCGGCCTGGCAGAAGCGGCACCCGCGCGTGCAGCCGCGGAAGATCTCCACGCTGAAGCGCTCGTGGACGGTCTCGGCGAGCGGCACCAGCGGCTTGGCCGGGTAGGGCCACGCGTCGAGGTCCATCAGGGTGTGCTTGCGCACCCGGAAGGGGATGCCCGGCCTGTTGGGGACGACGGCCTCGATGGTGCCGTCGGCGGTGTAGGTGACGTCGTAGAACGCGGGGACGTAGACGCCGCCGCTCACCGCGAGGCGGCGCAGCAGCTCGTCGCGCCCACCGGGGCGGCCCTCGGCCTTCCACTCACGCACCACCTCGGAGATGGCGAGCACGACCTCCTCACCGTCACCGAGCACCGCGGCGTCGATGAAGTCGGCGATCGGCTCCGGGTTGAACGCGGCGTGGCCGCCGGCGAGGACGATCGGGTCGTCGTCACCGCGGTCGACCGCATGGAGCGCGATGCCGGCGAGGTCGAGGGCGTTGAGCATGTTGGTGTAGCCGAGCTCGGTGGAGAACGACAGTCCGAGCACGTCGAAGGCACGCACCGGGCGGTGGCTGTCGACGGTGAACTGCGGGATGTGGTGCTCCCGCATCACGGCCTCCATGTCGGGCCACACCGCGTAGGTGCGCTCGGCGACGATCCAGTCGCGCTCGTTGAGCACCTCGTACAGGATCTGGACACCCTGGTTGGGCAGCCCGACCTCGTAGGCGTCGGGATACATCAGGGCCCAGCGCACCGTCTCGCCGTCCGGCGCGCAGTCCCACTCCTTCACCGTCGAGTTGAGCTCGCCACCGACGTACTGGATGGGCTTCTGCACCGACGGGAGACGGGACTCCAGCAGCGGGAAGACCGACGCCGGAGCGGGCGCGGAGGTGGAGACGGACACGCGAGAACACCTCGAAGGATCGGGGGAAGGACCAGCCCTCAAG
>NZ_JBFUMD010000600.1:0-1951 GCF_054049555.1 Nocardioides sp. P5_C9_2 | reverse complement strand
AACTGGATGATCCCSGGCAAGATGGTSMMGGGCATGGGYGGCGCGATGGAGCTSGTCMRCGGCGCCAAGCGCGTCATCGTGCTGATGGAGCACACGGCCAAGGACGGATCGCTCAAGATCCTGAACGAGTGCGACCTGCCCTACACCGGCAAGCGGGTCGTGCAGCGGATCATCACCGACCTCGCCGTCATCGACGTGATCGACCCGGCCACCGGCGAGGTCGCCCCCTCGGGCACCGTCGGCGAGCGGGCGCTCAAGCTCGTCGAGCTCGCCCCGGGCGTCACCGAGGACGAGGTCCGCGAGAAGACCGAGCCCGAGCTGGTCTGACATGCCGACCCGCGAGCAGCCCTGGTCCGACGACCCGTCGGGGGACCCGGCTGCCCGCGGGCGCATCGTCGTGCTCAGCCGCAACCCCATCGCCGAGGCGATGGAGGTGATCGCCTCGGCGGTCGGCCGCGAGGTCGTCGTCGTGGCCGAGGACGAGGGCGGACGTGGGGTCGAGCTCGTCGCGGCCCTCGACCTGCGCGCCGGGGATGCGGTGGTGCTGTGCGACCACGACGCCCCCGACGCGCCCCGGGTGCTGCGCGACGCGCTGGCGTCGCCGGCGTCGTACGTCGCGATGATGGCCAGCCGGCGGCGGGCCGAGGGCCTGCTGGCCGACCTCGCCGAGGAGGGCGTGCCCGGCCTGGAGCGGCTCCACGTGCCCGCCGGCCTCGACACGGGCGGCAAGGCACCCGGCGAGATCGCGCTGTCCGTGGTGGCCGAGATCGTCGCCGAGGGCCACGGCCGCTCGGGCGGCCCGCTGCGGGGTCGCTAGGCAGCCCGGAGGCGCGAGGTGGCCGCCGAGTCGACCCCCCGGGGCAGCTGGCGGACCCCGACGCGCGGCGGCGGCAGCTGGCGGCGTACGACAGGCGGCTGTGACAGCTGGCGGCGTGCGACGGGTGATCGAGCCGGATCGTTGCCCTCCACCGCCAGTTGCGGGCGACCCCGGACCACCACGGCGCCGCTGCGGGGCCTCAGGGGAGCTGGGCCGCCCGGGTGCGGGCGGCTGCCGCGACCCCCAGCGCGGCAATCAGTCCGCCCAGGACGAACACCGCCAGGAACGGGTCGACGCCGGCCCTCCCGGCGGCAGCGAAGACGACCCCCGACACCGACAGCGCCAGCGCCGCGCCGAGCGAGTCGGCGATGGTCAGGGCCGAGGAGTTGAAGCCGCGGTCGCGGTCGCTCGAGACCGCCAGCATGGCGACGCTCGTGCGCGGGTAGCCGAAGCCCATGCCGGCACCCGCGAGGACGTACGACGCGCCGGTCACCACCGCGGGCAGGTGCAGCTCGACCGAGAGGGCCAGCGCGCCCACCCCGGCCAGCACCAGTGCGGTCCCGACCCGCATGGCGGTGACGTCGGAGACCCGGCTACCGAGCCGCGCCTGTGCCTGGCTGGCGCTCGCCCAGGTGAGGCCGACGAAGGTCAGCGCGAGGCCCGCGCGACCCGGCGAGAGGCCCCACTGCTCCTGGAGGACGTAGACGATGAAGGCCTCGGCGCAGAAGAAGGACGCGCTGAGGAGACCGCGGGTGGCGATCACCGACGGCAGGCCGCGACGACCGATGAGGGTGCCGGCGGGCAGCAGCCGGCGCAGCGAGACGACCACGAGCACCAGCGCGAGCAGGGCGCCGACCGCTGCGAGCGGCGTACCGGGCTCGGAGCCGAGGAGCTCCAGCGCGAGGACCGCGACCGCGGCGACGGCCGCCCACACGAGGCTGCCGCGGGGGGCATCGGCGTCGTCGGCTCCCGCGTCGCCGGTCGTGTCGTCGGCGTCGGGGCGGTGGCCCGAGCGGAGAGCGGGAGCGATCAGCACGGCGGCGCCGGCGACGAGCACGACCGCGCCCCCGAAGACCCACCGCCAGCCCAGCGCGTCGGCGCCCCCGAAGACCCACCGCCAGCCCAGCGCGTCGG
>NZ_JBFUMD010000599.1:0-1952 GCF_054049555.1 Nocardioides sp. P5_C9_2 | reverse complement strand
CCCCGACCCTCGTGGACATCCGGGCATCGCACCATCCCGGCTTCGACCGCGTCGTGCTCGAGCTCGCGGGCGGGCTGCCCGCCGACCATCGGGTGCGCTACGTCGACCGGCTGGTCGCCGACGGGTCGGGGCTCCCGGTCCGCATCGCCGGACGCGCGGTACTGAGCGTGACGCTCAGCCCGGCGCAGGCCCACGACGCGCAGGGCCGGCCCACCGTCCCGCTGCGGACGGCGTACGCGCTGCCCAACGTGATGACCACCGTCCGCGCGGGCGACTTCGAGGGGGTGACGACGTACGGCATCGGGGTGGCCAGGCGGACGCCCTTCGAGGTCTCGACGCGCCAGGACCCGAGCCGGGTCGTCATCGACGTGCGGGCGGGGTTCCGCACCGAGCAGCGCCCGGTCTACTTCCTCGACCGGGACCGGTTCGGCGACGGGGTCGAGCCGTCCTTCGTCCGGCGGATGCGACCGGTGCGACCAGGCACCCCGGCGACCGGGCTCATGGACCGGCTCTTCGCCGGACCGCTCCCGGCGGAGCGGCGTGCCGGCCTGCGGCTGGTGCGGTCGCGCGCGACGGGGTACGCCGACCTGGCCGTGGCGGGCGGCGTGGCCCGGCTCCGGCTGACCGGCGGCTGCAGCAGCGGCGGCTCGACGGCCACGGTCGCGGGGTCGATCATGCCGACGCTGCGCGGCCTGCCGACGGTCGACTGGGTGAAGGTCCTGGACCCCGCCGGCCACACCGAGGCCCCGACGGGCCGGACGGACTCGATCCCCGCGTGTCTGGAGCCGTGAGGCCGGCTCAGTCCCTCAGCGCGAGCGGCACCAGCGCCACCGCGCAGGAGGCGTGCTCCAGCACCGAGCTGGCGACGGACCCGTAGACCAGCTCGTGCGCTGCGCTGCCGTGGTGGGTGCCGAGGACCACGAGCTCCTTGTCGGCGGCCGCGTCGAGGACGGCCAGGTCGGCCAGGCCGGTCGCCAGGACGCGGTGCACGGCGACGTCGGGGTACTTCTCGGCCATGCCGGCCAGGGTCTCGGCCAGGATGAGCAGCTCGTCCTCGTCGGCATGGACGCCCTCCTCCTCGCCGTGGGCGTGCACGGCGGCGTGCCGGACGTCCCAGTAGGCGTGCAGGACGGTCAGCGGGAGCTCCCGCATCGAGGCCTGCTGGTAGGCGAACTCGAGCGACGGGGCGCACCGGTCCGACCCGTCGACGGCGACCAGGATCCCGCTGCGGTCGGCGCCGTCCGTGGGTCGCATCACCACGAGCGGACACGTCGCGTGGTGGGCGACCCCCACGGCCACGGACCCGAGCAGGAGGCTGCCCACCGGGCCCCGGCCGCGGGAGCCCATGACCACGAGCGACGCCCTGGACGCCGCGTCGAGCAGCACCTGGCGCGGGTCGCCGAAGCCGAGCAGCTCGTGCACCTCGAGCTCGGGGGCGCGACCGGTCACGTCGGCGTGCGTCTCGGCGAGCAGCTCGTGGGCCTGCGACTCCAGTGCCTCGAGCCCGACGCCGGTGCCCATGCTCGGCGACAGCCCGACCGGTGCCAGCCACACGGTGCTCATCGGCGAGAGGGCGTGCACGAGGGTGAGCGACCGCCGCGTCAGCCTTGCCTGCTCGACGGCGAAGTCCACTGCTCGATCGGACGACCCCGAGCCGTCGACGGCGGCCACGATCGTGCCCAGGGGTGCGTGGACGGTGCTCATGGTGCTCTCCTCGTGCCCTCGCCAGCGGACGTCGCTGCCGGTACCCCCAGCCTCGTCGACCCCGGCCGCACGCAGGAGGGGCGCTCGGTCCCGATCAGGGGGACGTTGGACCCGCGGACGCCGGGTCGCCGGTGAGCACCCGCACGGCCAGCGACGTCGTCGCCTCGATGCCCAGGAAGCCGACCACCCGGCTCACCCGGTCGATGTCCAGCGGGAGCAGACCCGGGGTTCCCGGGACGTCCGGGGTG
>NZ_JBFUMD010000598.1:0-1957 GCF_054049555.1 Nocardioides sp. P5_C9_2 | reverse complement strand
GCGTGGACCGTCCCCTCACGCTGCCGCGCCACTGGCGCCGCAATGCCGACCGGCTGGTCAAGGTCACGCCCGTCGAGGGCGAGCCGCTGACCGGCCGCATCACCACCTGTGACGAGACGTCGGTGACCCTGGACGTCGACGGAACCCCCCGGGTCCTGCCGTACGCCGAGGTCGACAAGGCCCTCGTGCAGATCGAGTTCAACCGCAAGCGCGACAAGAGCGAGGACGCCTGATGGACATCGACCTGAGCATCCTGAGGATGCTGGAACGCGAGAAGGAGATCTCCTTCGACGTGCTCGTCGAGGCGATCGAGCAGGCACTGCTCACGGCGTACCACAAGACCCCCGGCGCGCAGTCCACCGCGCGCGTCGAGCTCGACCGCAAGAACGGGCACGTCAGCGTCCTCGTGCGCGAGGTCGACGAGGAGGGCAACGCCTCCGAGGAGTACGACGACACCCCCGCCGGCTTCGGCCGGATCGCCGCCACGACCGCGAAGCAGATCATGCTGCAGCGCCTGCGCGACGCCGAGGACGACATCCGCTTCGGGGAGTTCGCCGGCAAGGAGGGCGACATCATCTCCGGGATCATCCAGCAGGGACGCAACCCCGACGACGTGATGGTCGACCTGGGCAAGCTCGAGGCCCTGCTGCCCGTCGGTGAGCGGGTGCCGGGGGAGGAGTACAAGCACGGCGAGCGCATCAAGACCCTGGTCGTGTCGGTGCGCAAGGGCATGCGCGGGCCTCAGATCACCCTCTCGCGCAGCCACCCCAACCTGGTGAAGAAGCTCTTCGCGCTCGAGGTGCCCGAGATCGCCGACGGCACCGTCGAGATCGCGGCCATCGCCCGGGAGGCCGGGCACCGCACCAAGATCGCCGTGCACTCGAGCGTGCCCGGCGTCAACGCCAAGGGCGCCTGCATCGGCCCGATGGGCCAGCGGGCGCGCAACGTCACCGCCGAGCTGCACGGGGAGAAGGTCGACATCGTCGACTGGTCGGAGGACCCCGCCCAGTTCGTGGCGGAGGCGCTGTCGCCGGCGCGCGTCAGCGCCGTCGAGATCGTCGACGCCACCACCCGGTCCTGCCGCGTGGTCGTCCCGGACTACCAGCTGTCCCTGGCCATCGGCAAGGAGGGCCAGAACGCCCGCCTCGCCGCACGCCTCACGGGCTGGCGCATCGACATCCGTTCCGACGAGGCGCCGACGCCCGAGGGGTGAGCGGCATCTCCCGCAGGGGGAGGCCATTCGGGATTCGAGCGCGCAGACGATAGAGTTTCCGTCGGTGACCATGACCGACAGCCCGCACGTGCCCATCCGCACCTGCATCGGCTGTCGGGAGCGGGCCACCAGGAGCGAGTTGTTGCGTGTCGTCATCGGCTCGGACGCGAGCGGCCAGCCGGCCGCCTGCCCCGATCCGCGCGGCACGGCTCCGGGCCGGGGGGCGCACCTGCACCCCACGACCGGGTGCTACGACCTCGCGGTACGCCGGCGGGCGTTCTCCCGGGCCCTGAGGGCCGGGGAGGCACTCACCAGCACGCCGGTGGCCGAGCACCTCGCAGCACCGCACTAGCACGACAGCACCACCGCACGACAGACCCGAAGCAGCACCGACCAGATCAGTACCGATCAGAGACTGGAGCAGCAGCTCATGAGCACTCGATGAGTACTTCCCGATGAGTTTGCACACCCGCTAACGGTCCGAACCACCCCGCCGCACTCCTGCGACGACGGGTCTCGGGCCAGAAGGAGAATTGTGGCCAAGACCCGAGTCCACGAACTCGCCAAGGAGTTCGGCGTCGAGAGCAAGTTCGTTCTCGAGAAGCTCAAGGAGATGGGTGAGTTCGTCAAGTCGGCATCGTCGACCGTCGAGCCCCCCGTCGAGATGCGGTTCAAGAAGCAGTACGGCGACCAGCTGAAGTCCGCTGCCGCGTCCGCCCCGGCCGCCGAGCCCGAGGCCAAGCC
>NZ_JBFUMD010000597.1:0-1984 GCF_054049555.1 Nocardioides sp. P5_C9_2 | reverse complement strand
CGCTCAGGTGGAGGTCGTCGACCGCGCCGTAGCGGTCCTGGACGATCGCTCTCATGATCGGACCGTACCGGAGCGGGCGGCTGGTCCACGTGAGTCCAGCCCGGACGCCCAGAAGCTCAGGACGCCCGGCCGCTCTTCGCCTGCAGCCGGTCGATGTGCTCCGAGGCCTCCGCCCTGGTGAGGTCGGCGGAGATCCCCGAATGGGGTCAGTCCCCCAGGCCCCGACGCTCGGCCCACAGCGCGGCCTGGGTCCGATCGACCACGCCGATGCTGGCGAAGACCGAGGTGAGGTGCGCCTTGACCGTGCGCTCGGAGATACCGAGCCGGCGAGCGATCTGCTTGTTGGCCAGCCCGCGCCGGACCAGCACGAGCACCTCCCTCTCCCTCGGCGTCAGGTCGACGTCCGACGGGGAGGCGTGCCGCGCCGCCAGCAGCTGTCGCGCCGCCCGCGGGTGCAGCGGCGACTCGCCGCGGCTCACCGCCCGCACCCCCGCGATGACGTCCTCGGGGTCGGCGTCCTTGAGCAGATAGCCCACGGCACCCGCGTCCAGCGCCGCCACGATGCGGTCGGCGTCGGAGAACGACGTCAGCACCAGGACGTCCGGGCCGCCCTCGGCCACGATCTGCCGGGTCGCCGTCACCCCGTCCGTCCCCGGCATCTGCAGGTCCATCAGGACGACGTCGGGGGACGTGCGGCGTACCTCCTCCAGCGCTTGTGCCCCGTCCGCGGCCGTGCCCACCACCTCCATGTCGGGCTCGCCGGCGAGCAGCTGCTCGAGGCCGCTGCGCAGCACCGCGTGGTCGTCCACGAGCAGCACCCTGATCGTCATGACCGTGTCTCCAGCCGTGTCGTCGTCCCCGCGCCGGGGGCCGAGCGGATGGTGAGCACTCCCCCGTGGTCGCGCACGAGGCTCTCCAGCCCACGCAGTCCGTAGTGTGCCGTGGCGTCCACCGATCCGGGGTCGAACCCGACACCGTCGTCCTCGACCGTGAGCACCAGTGCCCTGCCGTCGGCCCGCAGGTCCACGCTCATCGTCGTCGCCCGGGCGTGCCGCAGCGTGTTGCGCACCGCCTCCTGGGCGACCCGCCACACCAGCGCCGCGTCCTGGACGCCGACGTCTCCGAGGTCCCCCACGTGCAGCTCGACCGTGACCCCTGACGCCGACACCGGCGCGCACAGGTCGTCGAGCGCCGCCGGCAGGGTCGCGGCGTTGAGGTCGGGCGGATGGATCTCCACCAGCAGCGACCGCAGCGAACGCAGACCGCCCCGCAGCGAGCGAGCGGTGTCGAGGAGCGTCGTCCGCGTCTCCCCGGACTGCTCCCGCGCCAGCGCCGAGAGGGCGAAGGTCGAACCCGCCAGGTCCTGGACCACACCGTCGTGCAGGTCCCGCGCGATCCGCCGACGCTCGGCGGCCGACGCGGTGGCCGCCCCGAGCAGCAGGCGTTCGCGCTCGGCCGCGGCCCGCGTGACGCGACGCGTGAGCACGAGCAGCAGGGCGGTGGCGACCACCACGAGGAGCGTGAGGGCGCCGAGCGTGATCCGCTGGAAGGGCGCGATCACCTGGGCCTGCCGGGCCTCGATCCGGGACAGCGTGAAGTACGCCTCGAAGAGCAGCGGCTGCCCGTTCGGCGTCACCACCTGCGTGTAGACCTCGACCAGCGCCGGGCCCCCGCGCTCGTAGCGGTTCTCCGGGTCGTCCAGCTCCGACAGCTCGGCGTCGGACCCGCCGTGGGCGAGGATGTCCCGCTCCTCCTCACCGAGCGCGAACTTCTCCCCGATCAGCCGGACGTCGTCGGAGTAGACGATCGTGCCGTCGGCCGCCCAGATCTTGATACGGCGTACGTCGCCGACCAGCAGCCGACCCGTGGCGACCCGGTCGAACCGGTCCACCGCCCCCGGCTGCCCCTCCGCGAGCCCGGGCGGGATGGCCGGCTCGGCGACCGAGCGGGCCAGCAGCCGGGTGGTCGACCGCGCGTCCGAGAG
>NZ_JBFUMD010000596.1:0-1987 GCF_054049555.1 Nocardioides sp. P5_C9_2 | reverse complement strand
GCGGTGAGGGCGATCAGGATGGCCGGAAGCTGGGCCGTGACCGCCAGCCGTCGGATCGTGCGGCGCCCGACGCCGTTGAGTCGCAGGATGGCGAGGTCCCGGGCCCGGTCGCGCCATCCGGTGAGGGCGAGCACGAGCAGGACGAGCAGTGCGATGAGGATCGCGGCCGGTCCGACCACGGCCCCCAGGGCGAGGCTCCAGGTGGCGACCGTGTCCCGGTACGCCTGACGGATCGTCGAGACGCGACGTACCTCGGCGACGGCGATCCCGCGCTCGCGCAGCGAGGTGCCGACGGCGGCGACGAGGGCAGGATCGTCGACCGACCAGACCTCCACGTGGGCGTCGTGGGTGAACTGTGCGCCGCGGGAGATCGCATCGAGGTCCACCAGCGCCGAGCGGCGGGGCATCGCCGGGACGAGGAGGACGCGGCCCGCGTCCCGGGCCGGCCGCTCGCTGCCGTCGACGCCCGTCACGTCGAGCCCGAAGGCGTCGCGGCGAGCGGCGGGCAGCAGTGCGGGGATCGTGCCGGGCACCCATGCCGGGGTGACCTCGGCGGGATAGATGCCGCCGATGTCCAGACGGAGACGCAGGGCGTCCCCGGACGTCGTGCCGACCGGACGGATGACGGTGTGCTCGTCCTCGGTGGTGTTCCATCCCTCGGCCGAGGACCCCCAGTCGACGGGGCGGCCGTCGACCCGTACGTCGCCGAGGTCGAGGTCGCCGTCGACCCTGACCCCCGGCGGGGCGGTGRGCTCGATCGCGGCCAGCCGGCAGCCGCTGGTGCAGGCAGGGTCCTCCCCGACGAGCGTCCTACGCCTGCCGGGCGGCGGGATCGCGCCGAGGCGGATCGCGCGGCGGGTCCCCGTGGTGGTGGTCACCACCAGCCCGAGATCGACCTCCGACTCACTGCCCAGGGCGTCCTGCGCTGTCAGGTCGCGGTCCGCGCGTGCGACCAGCGAGACCCGCGAACCGGTCAGCTGGACGGGCTCCCGGTCAGGGGGCGCGATGGCCCTCCACTGTGCGGCGGACGGCGCTCCGCGGGGGAAGAAGGCGATCCGGCTGAAGGCGTCCGGCTCCACGGCCAGGGTGGCCTGGGAGACCATGACCGGTGTCGCACGATGACCGGCGGGGTCGACGGCACGCAGTGCCGCGCGTACTCCGTCGAGGTCGCGGCCGGCGACGCGGATCACCACCGGCGCTCCGGCGTCGTGCTCGCTCGCACTGCTGCGGATCCGTGCGCCCACCACGGCGGCGTCGACGGCGAAGACGGCGAGCGCGCTGGCCACGGTTATCACGACGATCACGGCGCGGGTCTCCCGGCGCCGGGCCGTCTCGAGCAGGGTCACGCCGGTGACGAGGTGGCCGCGCCGCAGCTGTCGGCGCCCCGACGCGCCCGCGGTGCGGGTGGCGAGATGGGCCAGCAGCAGGCCGACGAGGAGCGCCACCAGCGCTGGCCCGGCGAGGGCGAATGGCCCGCTCGCGCTCCCGGTGACGAACGCGAGGACAGCGGTCCCGACTCCCGCGACCAGGAAGGCGTCGAGCGCCCCGAGCGCCCACCGGGGCGAGGGGACCCGTCCGCCCCGCACGAGGTCGTCCAACGGCTGGCGGGCGACGCGTGCGGCGGCCGCCACCGCGGTGAGGACCACGGCCACCACCGCGAGGAGGACCGCCGTCGTGAACCCGGGACCGGCTTCGAACGGTGCCTCCCCGGGCAGCAGCCTTCGGGTCAGGGCTCCCCCCACGAGCGCGGCGGCCCCGCCGAGGACGACGCCGACCAGGAGGACGGGGAGCAGCTCGACCAGCAGCAGACCGACCGCTCCGGCAGGCCCGCGGCCGCGGAGCCGAGCGACCGCGACCTCGCCCCGCCGCTGCTCGGTCGCGGCGGCGAGCACCAGCCACAGGACGAACACCGTCAGCACGACCATCGGGGCCATCAGCAGCGGCACGGTGCGGTGGGCCTGGCGTGCCTGCGCACGCAGGTCCTCCG
>NZ_JBFUMD010000595.1:0-1993 GCF_054049555.1 Nocardioides sp. P5_C9_2 | reverse complement strand
CCTCCTCGCTGGTGCCCGGCCTGCTGCCCTCGGCCGCGCTGGACCCGCGGATCGAGCGCACCTACTTTCCCGAGGGCTTCACGGCGCGCCCGGTGCCGATCACATCGGCCGGCATCGCCCAGGTCGCCCTCGACGGCGCCTCCGGCACGATCGACGAGACCACGAGCCAGCTGATGTTGACGCAGCTCATCTGGACGCTCCGCCAGGAGCCCCGCATCCGGGCCGTCCAGCTCACCATCGGCGACCGCGAGCTCGGCCTGCCGGGCGGTGCCACCCAGGTGGACCTCGACGTCGGCAGCGCCTTCGACCCCACCGGGGCCTCGGCGACCGGTGACGTCTTCGCGCTCGTCGACGGCCGCGTCGTCCGTGGCTCGGTGACCTCGCTGCTCGCCACCTCGGGCCCGATGGGCGAGGAGCGTCTCGGTGTCCGCGCCATCGGGGTCAACCTCGCCGGCACGCGCGTCGCAGGGGTCTCCGGCGACGGCAGCGCCGTGCTCGTCGCGCCCGTCGACGACGGCGGCCGCGCGGTGCAGGTCGTCAGCGGGGCCCGCAACCTCCTCCCCCCGGCCTGGGACTTCTCGGACCGGATGTGGCTCGTGGACCGCAACGGAGGCCACGCGCGGGTGCTGGTCGTGACGGGCACACGGGCGCGCAGTGTGGATGTGCCGGGGGTGACCGGGCGCGACGTCGAGCGGCTGCTCGTCTCCCGCGACGGCAGTCGCCTGGTCGCGGTCGTGGCCACCCCCTCCGGCGACCGGGTCGTCGCCGGCCGGATCCTCCACGACGACCAGGGCCGGGTGCTCGGCGCCACCCAGGCCCAGGAGCTCGCCTACCAGCCCGACGCGTCCGGGCAGGTCCGTGACATCGCCTGGCGCTCGACGACGACGGTCTCCGTGCTCTCCGACATCACCGACGACCTGTCGCAGGTGCGCACCGTGTCGGTCGACGGCGCTCCCGGTGAGGTCGTGACGTCGGGTTCGGGTCGCGTGCGCGGCGCCTTCCGGCGGCTGGTCGGGTCCCCGGTGGAGGGGGCGGCGGTGTACGCCGTCGCCGGCGAGGAGGTCATCGACCTCACCTCCCCGACGCGGCCCCTGGGCACCCTGCCCTCGGGGCTGACGTCGCTGACCTACGTCGGCTGACCGGTGTCGGTCCCCGGACCGTCCCCAACCCCGTCGGCCGACACGCTCTCCACAGGGCCCACGCACCGGATCGGGGCCGGGGGGCGAGAGATGCTCCGATGGGGCGGTGCGCGACGCTGCCCTCGACCTGTTGCTCGGGAGCAGCTGTGTCGGCTGCGCCCGGCCGGGACGGATGCTGTGCCCGGACTGCCGGGGCGCCCTGCCGATCACGGCGTGGCCCGCCTGGCCCAGCCCGGTGCCGGCCGGGCTGGTGACCCCGTGGGCGGCGGGGGAGTACGCCGACACGCTGCGCGCCCTCGTGATCGGGCACAAGGACCGCGGGCAGTGGTCGTTCGCCCGGGTGCTCGCCGGACTCCTGGCCACCTCGGTGCGGACGGCGGTGGGACCGCCCGACGGCGTGCCGGTGGTGCTCGTGCCGGTGCCGTCGCGACCCGGGTCCACCCGCAGGCGCGGCTACGACCCGACAGGGACCCTGGTCCGTGGCGCGGCGATCCTCCTGCGCCGCGCGGCGTACGACGCCCTCCCGGCCACCCTCCTCGCCTCCCGCGGCGGCGTGCGCGACCAGAAGCACCTGACGGCCACCGACCGCGCGGCCAACCTCGCCGGGTCGATGTGCTGCCCGGCGCCGGGCCTGCGGCGCCTCGCCGGACGGCGTACCCGGGCACGCGTCGTGGTGTGCGACGACGTGCTGACGACCGGGACCACGGCCCGTGAGGCGCAGCGCGCCCTGGTCGCGGTGGGCCTCGACCCGGTCGCCGTGGCGGTCGTCGCCGCCACCCGACGACGCCTCCCGACCGACGCGCACGCCGTGCCTGCGGTGGGTCCGTCCCATTCGCAGCCCCCGTCCCTTGGCC
>NZ_JBFUMD010000594.1:0-1995 GCF_054049555.1 Nocardioides sp. P5_C9_2 | reverse complement strand
GTATGGAACCTCGAGGAAGGGGAACTGATGCGTTGTCGAGTCTAGCCCGCGACGTGAGTAGGCTCGGAGGTGCCTGCCCATGAACGTCCGAGAGGATCTCTGTGCCTTCCACTCCCCCCGCGCTCGACTGGAACGAACTCGACTCGAAGGCCGTCGACACGGCGCGGGTCCTGGCCATGGACGCCGTGCAGAAGGTCGGCAACGGCCACCCCGGTACGGCGATGAGCCTCGCGCCGGCGGCGTACCTGCTGTTCCAGAAGGTCATGCGGCACAACCCCGCCGACCCGCACTGGCCCGGGCGCGACCGGTTCGTGCTGTCGGCGGGCCACAGCTCGATCACGCTCTACACGCAGCTCTTCCTGGGGGGCTGGGGCCTCGAGCTCGAGGACCTCAGGGCGCTGCGCACCTGGGGCTCCAAGACCCCGGGCCACCCCGAGCACGGTCACACCGCCGGCGTCGAGACGACGACTGGCCCGCTGGGCCAGGGCGTCGGCAACGCGGTGGGCATGGCGATGGCCGCCCGCCGCGAGCGCGGCCTCCTCGACCCGGGAACCGCCGCGGGCGAGTCGCCGTTCGACCACCACGTCTACGCGATCTGCAGCGACGGCGACCTCCAGGAGGGCGTGAGCGCCGAGGCCTCCTCGATCGCCGGCACCCAGCAGCTCGGCAACCTCACCGTCATCTACGACGCCAACCGCATCTCGATCGAGGGCGACACCGACGTCGCGTTCACCGAGGACGTCGGCAAGCGCTACGAGGCCTACGGCTGGCACGTGCAGACCGTCGACTGGACCCACGACGGCACCGAGTACGTCGAGGACGTCGAGCAGCTCCACGACGCGGTCAGGGCCGCCGACGCGGTCACCGACCAGCCCAGCCTGATCGTCCTGCGCACCGTCATCGCCTGGCCCGCGCCGCACGCGCAGGGCACCGGCGCCTCGCACGGCTCGGCCCTCGGCGCCGAGGAGGTGGCCGCCACCAAGAAGATCCTCGGCTTCGACCCCGAGCAGCACTTCGAGGTGCCCGAGGCCGTCATCGAGCGGACCCGGTCGCTCGTGGCCCGCGGCAAGGAGGTCCAGGCCGCCTGGGACGAGCAGCTCGCCGCCTGGCGCGACGCCGCCTCGGCGGAGACGCTGGCCACCTGGGAGCGGATGCAGACCCGCGCCCTGCCCGACGGCCTCGCCGATGCCCTGCCGACGTACGACGCCRACCCGAAGGGCGTCGCGACCCGCAAGGCCTCCGGCGCCGTCATCAACGCCGTCGCCGCGGTCATGCCCGAGCTGTGGGGCGGCTCGGCCGACCTGGCCGAGTCCAACAACACGACCATCAGCGACGCGCCGTCGTTCATCCCCAAGGACCGCTCCACCGACCAGTGGGACGGCGACCCCGAGGCCGGCCGGGTGCTGCACTTCGGCATCCGTGAGCACGGGATGGGCGCGATCCTCAACGGCATCACCCTGCACGGCGGCACCCGCGTCTTCGGCGGCACGTTCCTCACGTTCTCCGACTACATGCGCGGCTCGGTGCGCCTCGCGGCGCTGATGGGCCTGCCCGTCACCTACGTGTGGACCCACGACTCCATCGGCCTCGGCGAGGACGGGCCGACCCACCAGCCCATCGAGCACCTGGCCGCCCTGCGCGCCATCCCGGGCCTGGACGTCGTGCGGCCGGCCGACGCCAACGAGACCGCCGCCGCCTGGCACGCGGTGCTCCGCAACACCGACCGTCCCGCCGGCATGGCCCTGACCCGCCAGAACGTCCCGGTCTTCCCCCGGGGCACCGACGGCTACAGCGACACCAGCAACGTCCACCGCGGCGGCTACGTCCTGCTGGACGTCGAGGGCGGCCTGCCCGACGTCGTCCTGGTCGGCACCGGCTCCGAGGTCCAGATCGCCGTCGCCGCCCGCGACCTGCTCGCCGAGGACGGCATCCGCGCCCGCGTGGTGTCGATGCCGTGCCGCGAGTGGTTCGACGAGCAGGAGCAGGCCTACCGCG
>NZ_JBFUMD010000593.1:0-1995 GCF_054049555.1 Nocardioides sp. P5_C9_2 | reverse complement strand
TGCTGCACCAGCTCGTCGGGCGTGCGCCCGGCTCCTGCGGCGCTGGATGTCGATTCGGACATGTGCGTCACCTCCTAGGTCCTTCGGACACTACCCATCTGGCGATGGGACGGAAGGGGATAACGGACCGTGTTGGTCACGATTTCGTCGCGAGGAGGACTCGACGAGCGCCGCGGTCAGGCCGACGGGTCGTTGAGCCGGTGGATGGCGCGCAGCTCGTCGTCGCTGAACTCCCCCGAGGCGCGCAGCACCTCCTGGACCACAGCCGACTTGCCGGCCAGGTAGGCGTCCAGGTCCATCGCGGGGTCGTCGGCGAGCGCGAGCTTGGCCGCGGCGTACGCGTCCCGGAGGTCGTCACGGCGGCGCAGCACGTCGCGTACGGCGAGGTGGTTGCGCAGGTTCGTCGTCCCCTCGGCGCACACGTAGACGTGGCGGTACGGCGCCCGGTCGGGGGCGCGGAAGGCCTCCCGACCGGCCACCCCGAGGTCGCCGCGGTGGACGTAGCCCACGGTGCCGAGTGCCGCGACGGCCGCGGCGACGTGCTCGGGGGCGACGATCACGTCGATGTCGAGGATGGGCTTGGCAGCCAGACCGGGGACCGACGTCGAGCCCACGTGCTCGACCCGCGCGCCGGGGACGTCAGCGACCGCGCCGCGGAGCACGCTCGCGACCTCCTCGAACTGCGCGGCCCAGTCCGGGGACCAGGCGAGGACCTCGACGCTCACGCCTCCTCGGCGCGGGTCTCGGCCTGCTCGAGCGGCGGGATGTCGGCGGGACGCGGACCGGTGTAGTCGGGGCCGTAGGCGCCGGGAGCGGGGCGGCGGGTCTTGCGCATCGGCCGCTCCCCCGGTGCCATCCGTCGGGCGGTCACGAGGAAGGCCGTGTGGCCGATCATCTTGTGCCCCGGCCGCACGGCGAGCCCCTCCACGTGCCAGTCGCGGACCAGCGACTCCCACGGCTGCGGCTCGGTGAACCCGCCATGGACACGGAGGGTCTCGACGACCCGCGAGAGCTGGGTGGTGGTGGCGACGTACGCGCACACGATGCCCCCGGGGACGAGGGCGTCGGCGACGGCGTCCACGCAGTTCCACGGGTCGAGCATGTCGAGGATGATGCGGTCGACCTTGTCCTCCAGCTGCGGCAGCCCCTCCTTGAGGTCACCGAGGCGCAGGTCCCAAGCAGGGTGCGTCTCTCCCTCGGGGGCGGAGAAGAACTGGTCCACGTTGCGCTTGGCGACCTCGGCGAACTCCTCACGCAGCTCGTACGACGTCACGCGTCCCCACGGGCCGACCGCCCGCAGCAGCGAGCAGGTCAAGGCCCCGGAGCCGGCACCGGCCTCGACCACCCGTGCGCCGGGGAAGATGTCGGCCAGCGAGATGATCTGGGCCGCGTCCTTGGGGTAGACGACCGCCGCACCGCGGGGCATGGACACCACGAACTCGGTCAGCAGGGGGCGGAAGACGAGGTACTCCCCGCCCGCGGACGACACGAGGGTGAAGCCCTCGTCGCGACCGATCATGTCGTCGTGCTCGAGGTGGCCGCGGTTGGAGAAGAATCGCTTGCCGGGCGTGAGCTCGAAGTTGTGGCGCCGACCCTTCTGGTCGGTCAGACGCACCCACTCCCCGGCCCGCAGCGGTCCGCGGTGGACGCCGGACCACGCCTCGTGAGGGACGTCTGTGGAGGGCGCGGCGGGGGTGGTGTCAGGCATGCGCGAACCCTAGTAGGGGCCGTCGGCACTCGCGGAAACGGCGAGGCCCCTGGTGGCCCTCGATCTGTCGGAGCGAGTGGGGCTTCGACGCGCGCGCTCCCGCGCGGTCGGCGGCGGGGGCGCCGAATCCGGTCCTGACGTGCCGGTGGCCCCGCCGGTGTCGCTGGGCGGGGTGTGGGGCGGGGTCGCTACTGGTCGGGCGGGTGGGCGCGCAGGGACTCTGCCAGCCAGATCTTGAGCGCTACGGAACTGCCCGGTCGACGCCTCCCAGCGCTACGGAACTGCCC
>NZ_JBFUMD010000592.1:0-2002 GCF_054049555.1 Nocardioides sp. P5_C9_2 | reverse complement strand
CGTCGAGGGTCAGCACGCGGATGCTCGCGACGGCGATGATCCACAGCAGCGAGATCGGGATGAGCCGCTTCCAGCCGAACGCCATGAACTGGTCGTAGCGCAGGCGGGGCAGCGAGCCGCGCAGCCAGATGAACATGAAGATGAAGAGCAGCATCTTGCCGAAGAACCACAGCAGCGGCCAGTAGCCGGAGTCGGCGCCCTCCCACAGCTGGATGATCGGCCACGGCGCGTGCCAGCCGCCGAGGAACAGCGTCGTCGCGAGGGCCGACACGGTCGCCATGTTGATGTACTCGGCGAGGAAGAACAGCGCGAACTTGAGGCTGGAGTACTCGGTGTGGAAGCCGCCGACCAGCTCGCCCTCGGCCTCGGGGAGGTCGAAGGGCGCGCGGTTGGTCTCCCCGACCATCGCGATCACGTAGATGACGAACGACGGCAGCAGGATCAGGGCGTACCAGGTGGGGATCGGGATGACGCCCAGCCAGTACTGGGGGTCGGGGTTCTGGGCCGCGACGATCTCGGAGGTCGACATCGAGCCGGCGTAGAGGAACACGGCCACGAGCGCGAGGCCCATGGCGACCTCGTAGGAGATCATCTGTGCGCTCGAGCGCAGGCCGCCGAGCAGGGAGTACGTCGACCCGGAGGACCAGCCGCCGAGCACGATGCCGTAGATCCCGATCGAGGCGATGGCCATCACGAAGAGCACGGCGACGGGCATGTCGGTGAGCTGGAGCGGGGTGGTGCGGTCGCTGAACGGCAGCCCCACCACGGGACCGAACGGGATCACCGAGAAGGTCACGAAGGCCGGGATGACGGCCAGCACCGGGGCGATCAGGAAGACCGCCTTGTCGGCGGCCTTGGGGATCAGGTCCTCCTTGAGCGCCAGCTTGACGCCGTCGGCGAGGGACTGGAGCAGACCGAAGGGACCGTTGACGTTCGGGCCGATGCGGTGCTGCATCCGGGCGACGACGCGCCGCTCCCACCAGATGTTGAAGAGCGTCAGCAGCACCAGGACCACGAAGATCAGCACGGCCTTGACGAGGACGAGCCACCACGGGTCCTGGCCGAAGGCCTCGAGCCCGTCGTCCGCCGGCGTCTGGGCCGCGAGCGTGAGCGCCTGGGAGATGATCACTGGCCGGCTCCCTTCAGGGTGACCGTGCTGCCGGGGGACGCGAGGTCGGCCAGGAGGCCGCGACCGAGGCTGTGGGTCGGGAGCCAGACCACTCCGTCGACCATGCCCTCGACGACCTCCACCGGCACGGTGACGGCGCCACGGTCGCCGGTGACGAGCACGCCGGCCTCCGTGGTGCCCTCGATCGAGGCGAGGGTGCCGGGGCTGACGCGGGCGACGGCGGGGCGCCGGGTGAGGGCCAGGTTGGCGTCGCCGTCCTGCATCGATCCCGCGTCGAGGTGCTGCTTCCAGGTCGAGAGCGCGAGCGCGCCGGCCGGGGGGTGCTGCGGGCGCGGGGCCTGACCGGGGACGGGGTCCGGACGAGCACCGTCCCACGGGCCCATGGCCTCCATCTCGGAGCGCACCTCGGGGACCGTGCGGAAGCCGAGGGGGCTGCCCTGGCCCAGCGCGGCGAGCTCCTCGGAGATCCCGGAGAGCACGCGCAGGTCGGGCAGGGAGCCGGGGTTGGTGAAGACCGCCTCGAAGGGCCGCGGTCGGCCCTCCCAGGTCACGAACGTGCCGGCCTTGTCGGTGACCGGGGCCACCGGGAGCACGACGTCGGCCCGCCGGGTCACCTCGGTCTCGCGCAGCTCGAGGCTGACCACGAAGGACGCGGCGTCCAGGGCGGCGAGGGTCGCGGCCGGGTCGGCGGTGTCGTCGGGGTCCACGCCGCCGACGACGACGCCGCCGAGGCTGCCGTCGGTGAGCGCGGCGACGATGGCGTCGGCGTCACGACCGGCGGTCTCGGGCAGGTGCGGGACACCCCAGGCGGTGGCGGCGTCGACGCGGGCCGACGGGTCACCGGCGGGGCGACCCCCGGGCAGCAGGGTGGGC
>NZ_JBFUMD010000591.1:0-2031 GCF_054049555.1 Nocardioides sp. P5_C9_2 | reverse complement strand
GTGGTAGAGCCCGATGCCGGGACGCTTGACCTGGTCGGCCCCGATGGCGAAGAGGCCGAGGTCGTGGTGGTTGTCGCCGTGCGTGAGACGCAGGAAGGCGGCCCGGGCGCGGGGCTCGCGGGCGGCGACCTCCATGCCGAAGACGGAGGTGTAGAAGTCGATCGACCTCTCGAGGTCGGCGACGAAGAGGACGGCATGGTTGAGCCGGACTGCGGGGATGGACATGGGTTCTCCTTCGTTGACACCACTATAGTTGAAGGTTGAACTAATTTGCCAGTCCGAGCATTCCCCCGCCCGTCTGCAAGGCTGGGTGCATGAGCACCGTCCTGGTCACCGGGGCCACCGGCTTCATCGGCCGCCGCCTCGTCCCCGCCCTCGTCGACGACGGGCACACCGTGCGCGCCATGACCCGCCGCCCCGAGCAGTACGACGGACCCGGCGAGCCTGTCGGTGCCGACGTCATGGACCCGGGCTCGCTGGCCGAGGCGCTCGACGGCGTCGACGTGGCGATCTACCTCGTCCACTCCCTCGACGACCCCGACTTCGAGCGCAAGGACGCGGAGGCGGCCCGCAACTTCAGCAAGGCCGCTGCGGCCGCGGGCCTGCGCCAGATCGTCTACATGGGCGGGCTCGGCGCCGACGACGGGAACCTGTCGGCGCACCTGCGCTCGCGTCGGGAGGTCGAGGGCCTCCTCGGCCAGGACGGCGTACCGGTGACGGTGCTGCGCGCCGCGATCGTCGTCGGCCACGGCGGCATCTCGTGGGAGATCACCCGTCAGCTGGTCAAGAACCTGCCCGCGATGATCGTCCCCAAGTGGGTCGGCACGCGCACCCAGCCGATCGCGCTCGACGACGTGATCCGCTACCTCGCGGGTGTGGTCGACCAGGAGGAGGCGCTCGGCCGGGTCTTCGAGATCGGCGGCACCGAGCAGCTCACCTACCTCGACATGATGAAGGTGGCCGCCGAGCTGATCAACGGCCGCAAGATCCCCGTCGTCCCGGTCCCGGTGCTGACCCCGCGGCTCTCGTCGTACTGGCTCGCGCTGGTCACCGACGTGGACGCCACGACGGGACGCAACCTCATCGACTCGATGTCCACCGAGGTGGTCGTGACCGACACGTCCATCCGCGACGTCGTGCCGGGCGAGCCGTTGACCTACGAGGAGTCCGTACGCCGCGCGCTCGAGGAGCGCCGGGCGGCCGGCGGCTGAGCACCGCTCAGCCGAAGAAGAACGGCAGCACCAGCAGCATCGACAGCGACCAGGTGACGTGCGTGATGATCGGCGCGAGCACCCCGCCGCTGGCGCGACGCTGGAGGCCGCACACGAGGCCGATGAGGATCGCGGCGAAGGCGAGCATCACGTTGCCGGTCGCCAGCGTCGCCACGAAGTAGGCGAGCGTCGTCCAGGCGACCGGGTGGCGCGGGATCGCGGCGTACGCCGCCCCGCGGAAGAAGAGCTCCTCGGCGATGCCGTTGACGAGCGTGATGACCACCAGGACCGGCACCGAGCCCTGGTCGGCGTACTCCAGGACCGAGCTGACGTAGTCGGCCAGCGGTGGGACCTGGCGCACCACCAGCGAGCCGACGACGAAGACCGCCACCAGCACCAGGCCGATGGCGAGCGGTGCGACCACCGGTCGCAGGGTCGCCTCGCCGCGCGTGATGCGACCGAGGTGCAGGCGACCCGACGCGAAGGCGCCGATCACCCACACTCCGGCCAGCACCAGGGTGGAGACGTAGAACGTGGGGCTCCCCGGCTCGATCCTCAGCGAGTAGCCGAGGACGCCGGCGCCGACGAGGACCACGGAGGCCGTGACGACCTGGCGACGACGCAGTGCGGCCGCGGTGTCGCGCTGGTCGCGCGGCACCACGTCCCACAGGGAGCGTCGCAACCAGTCGTACACGGACCCGAGCCTAGAGAGCGGGCGAAGCCGTCGGCTCAGCGACCAGCACTGAAGCCTTGCGGAGCAGAGGCTCAGCGACCAGCACTGAAGCCTTGCGGAGCAGAGGCTCAGCGACCAGCACTGAAG
>NZ_JBFUMD010000590.1:0-2042 GCF_054049555.1 Nocardioides sp. P5_C9_2 | reverse complement strand
CACTACTCCAAGCGCACCGTCGACATCGAGTACCGCTTCGGGTTCTCCGGCCGTGACTTCGAGGAGCTCGAGGGCATCGCCAACCGGACCGACTTCGACCTCAAGCAGCACAGCGAGTACTCCGGCAAGGACCTGTCCTACTTCGACCAGGCCAGCAATGAGCGCTACATGCCCTACGTGATCGAGCCGGCGGCCGGCCTGACGCGCAGCCTGATGGCGTTCCTCATCGACGCCTACACCGAGGACGAGGCGCCCAACACCAAGGGCGGTGTCGACAAGCGCGTCGTGCTCAAGCTCGACCCGCGCCTCGCGCCGATCAAGGTGGCCGTGCTCCCGTTGAGCCGCAACGCGGATCTCTCCCCGAAGGCGAAGGCGCTGGCCGCCGAGCTGCGGCAGAACTGGAACGTCGACTTCGACGACTCCGGGGCCATCGGTCGCCGCTACCGTCGCCAGGACGAGATCGGTACGCCGTTCTGCGTCACCGTCGACTTCGAGACCCTCGACGACAACGCGGTCACCGTGCGCGAGCGCGACACGATGACCCAGGAGCGGGTCGGCCTGGACGGCATCTCGCGCTGGTTCGCGGAGCGCCTGCTCGGCTGCTGAGCCGCGCGCCGTTCCCGCGAAGAACCGGCCCGGCCCGAGCCGGGTGCACAATGCCCGCATGGGACGGGTCGGGCTGGTCGCGTGGGGCTGCACGGCGGTGCTGATCCTGGCGGGCTGCTCCACCGACCGGTCGTCCGCCGACGACGCCCCCGGGGCGGGGTCCTCGACGCCCGCCGACGCCTCGCCCGGGGCCGCCGCGGACGGGGCTGCCTCGGACGAGGACACCACCGAGCCCGGCAGCGTGCTCGACCTCGAGGACACCGCGACCGTGGCCTGGCGCCCCTCGGCCGACCTCGCGGGCGTGCTGGAGCTGAGTGTCGACGCGGTCCAGGAGGCGGACACGGCCGACTTCGACGGCCTCGTCGCCCCGGGCGCCGTCGAGGGTGCCCGCCCCTACTACGTCGAGGTGAGGGTGGCCAACGCCGGCGACACCGACCTGGGTGGCCTCGACGTCCCGCTCTACCTCCTCGACACCTCCGACACCCTCGGCCCTCCGTGGGCCTTCACGCAGCCGTTCCGCCCCTGCCGCTCCCGTCCGCTGCCCGCGTCGTTCGCGCCCGGGGACACGCACAGCGCCTGCCTGGTCTTCTTCGCCCGCGCCGGGTCGACGTACGAGGCGATGGTCTTCCAGCCGACCCCGGACCGGGAGGCGATCACCTGGGCCGGCGGGGCCGCCGCACCGCCTGAGGGGCGGCGCGACCGCCCCTCCCGACAGGGGCGCTGACCCGACGGGCGACAATGGCGTCATGTCCCTGCCGTCGTCACTGACCCTGCGCGCGCCGTCCGGGGGGTCCCTCGTCGTGGACACCCCTGTCGTGCTCGCGCCGATGGCGGGCATCACCAACGCGGCGTACCGCCGGCTCTGTGCCGAGCAGGGGGCCGGTCTCTACGTCTGCGAGATGATCACGTCGCGGGGGTTGGTCGAGGGCGACGAGACGACGCGCCGGATGCTGGTCTTCGACGAGCTCGAGACGACCCGCTCCGTCCAGCTCTACGGCACCGACCCGCACTACGTCGGCCGCGCGGTGCAGATCCTGTGCGAGGAGTACGGCGTCGCGCACGTCGACCTCAACTTCGGCTGCCCGGTGCCCAAGGTGACCCGCAAGGGTGGTGGGGGAGCGCTGCCCTGGAAGCGCGGACTGCTCGCCGACATCGTCGACGYGGCGGTCGTCGCTGCGACGCCGTACGACGTCCCGGTCACGATCAAGACCCGCAAGGGGCTCGACGACGACCACCTGACCTTCCTCGATGCCGGACGCATCGCGCAGGAGTCGGGCGCGGCCGCCATCGCGCTGCACGGTCGCACCGTGGAGCAGGCCTACTCCGGCCGGGCCGACTGGGACGCGATCGCCGAGCTGGTCGCGAGCGTCGACATCCCGGTGCTCGGCAACGGCGACATCTGGGAGGCGGCCGACGCGGTGCGGATGGTCCAGGAC
>NZ_JBFUMD010000589.1:0-2046 GCF_054049555.1 Nocardioides sp. P5_C9_2 | reverse complement strand
GCGCTCCGCCGTTCCGCGCTCGTCGCGGGGGAGGGGCCCATCGCCGGGACGGTGGTCTCCGCCCGGGCGACCCCCGAGCTGGTCCGCCTCGTCGTGGTCGTGGAGGGGCTGGGCGAGGTGGACGCGGTCGCGCCGCTCGGCAGCCACGTCGTACCGGGTGAGCCGGTGCGTCTCGGTGTCGACCCGACCCGCGTGGCCACCATCACCTGAGCGACGATCCGGGGTCGGCAACCGATCTTCCCTACACTGGCCAGCGTGTATCGCCCGGCCTACGCGCTCCTCCTGGGGACCGCTGCTCTCATGGGTCTGCTCGCCGTCGTCGCGTCGGTGACGCTGGACCGCCCCCTCGTCGACCCCGAGGGCTTCCTCGGTCCGTCGTGGCTGCGCCTGCCGCTGCTCGTCCTGGGTGCGTTCCTCCTCGACCTGCTGCCGAGGACGCTGTGGGTCTCGCGGTTCAACCCCACGCTGATGCCGGACATCGCCCGGGAGCGCGTGCGCGACCACTGGACCCGCGAGCGGATGACGCTCGTCGTGATGGGCCTGGTCTGCTTCTACATCACCTACGTCAGCTACCGGAACCTCAAGTCGTTCCTCCCCTTCGTGATGGGGGAGGAGAAGTACGACCGCGAGCTGCACCTCATCGACCGGGCCCTGTTCTTCGGCCACGAGCCGGCCACCATCCTGCACACGATCTTCGGCACCGGCTGGACCGCGCACGTGCTCTCGTCGGTCTACCTGTGGTTCCTGCCGCTCGTCCCGCTGGCGCTCGCCGCGTGGCTGGTGTGGTCGCGCAACATCTCCTTCGGCTACTGGTTCGCCACCTCGCAGTGCCTCGCCTGGACCCTCGGCACCGCGTCGTACTACGCGCTGCCCACCCTCGGCCMCGGCTTCCGCTACTCGTGGCTCTACAACGACCTGCCCGACACCGGGTCCGGGGCGCTGATGGAGTCGCTGTTCTATGCCCGAAAGGGGGTCCTGCGGGACGGCATCGAGGGAGCGGTGCAGTCCGTGGCGGGCTTCGCGAGCCTGCACGTCGCGATCACGCTGCTCGTGGCGCTGATGGTGCAGTACACGCTCCGCAACCGGGTCATCCACTGGATCTTCTGGACCAACTTCGCCATCACGGTCGTGGCGACCCTCTACTTCGGCTGGCACTACGTCGCCGACGACATCGCCGGCGTGGCCATCGCGCTCATCTCCTTCTGGCTCGGCGGCCTGGCCAGCGGCCAGAAGTTCGACCGTGGCGGGCTCGCCTCGCACCCCACGACGACCACCTCGCAGGTGCCCGTCGACGCCGACTGACCGGCGTACGCCTGCGCGACGCTCGTCCGAACACGGGCGGGCAACCCCCCGGTGGAGAAGTCCCCGCCCAGGCGGGGACTTCTCCGCTTCGTGACGGTTGCAACGGTCACGAAGCGCGCGACTCGCCGACGAAGTACGCCCGCCCTCGGCGTGTCGTCGCTGTCCCGAGCGCACACGAGCGAATTACAACCTTGTAGTTCGTCAAGCCGACACGCCGGTGAGTTGTGAAAAAGTTGGGAAAGTTGTTCCCTTTGGGGCTGGTGAGCACTAGCGTGCCGCGAGTGTCACGGGTGAAAGGGAAGTCACCCGTGGCCACGAGAGCCGAGGGGRACCACCTGTGCCAGCCCTGCCTGCACCCGCACCACGCCGTACGCCGAGCCTCACCCGGCGGCTGCGCTGGTCGGCTGCCGCTGCCCTGAGCCTCGTGCTCTCCGCGGGCGTCACCACCGCCTCGGCGACCGACGACGGCGTGCCGAGCGAGGGCGACGTCGCCACCGCCGAGCGCCACGCCAGCGACAAGGCGCGCGACGTGGCCGCCGTCCGGGCGGACCTGGTCCTCGCCAACGAGCGCCTGCGGCAGACCGCCGTCACCGCCGCGCAGGCCGCCGAGGCCTACAACGGGGCTCGCTGGCAGGCCGACGAGGCCAGGACCGCGGCCGAGGACGCCGAGACCGCCGCTGCGGCTGCCGCCGCCGACGTGGAGCGCCAGCGGGAGGACTACAGCGACGCCCTGGTGCGCAGCTA
>NZ_JBFUMD010000588.1:0-2053 GCF_054049555.1 Nocardioides sp. P5_C9_2 | reverse complement strand
GGCCCCGGTGCCGGTGCTGGTGCCCCGGGTCGTCCCGGTGGCGCTCCCGGTGGCTTCGGCCCCAGCGGTGGCGGTCGCCCCGGCGGTGGCCGTCCCGGCCAGCGCGGCCAGACCCAGGGTGCCTTCGGTCGTCCCGGTGGTCCGTCGCGTCGTGGACGCAAGAGCAAGCGCGCCCGTCGCCAGGAGTTCGAGGCCATGGACGCCCCGACGCTGGGTGGCGTGCGTGTCCGCAAGGGCAACGGCGAGACCGTCCGTCTGCCGCGTGGCGCGTCGCTGACCGACTTCGCGGAGCGGATCAACGTCGACGCAGCTGCCCTGGTGCAGATGCTCTTCTCGCTCGGCGAGATGGTCACCTCGACGCAGTCGGTCGGTGACGAGACGTTCGAGCTGCTCGGCGAGGAGCTCAACTACGTCGTCCAGATCGTCTCGCCCGAGGACGAGGACCGCGAGCTGCTCGAGACGTTCGACCTCGAGTTCGGTGCCGACGAAGGCGAGGAGGCCGACCTGGTCGTCCGTCCGCCGGTCGTGACCGTCATGGGTCACGTCGACCACGGAAAGACCAAGCTCCTCGACGCCCTGCGTAATGCCAACGTGGTCGACAAGGAGGCCGGTGGCATCACCCAGCACATCGGTGCCTACCAGGTCCACACCGAGGTCGACGGCAACGACCGTCGCATCACCCTCATCGACACCCCCGGTCACGAGGCGTTCACCGCCATGCGTGCTCGTGGTGCCCAGGCGACCGACATCGCGATCCTCGTGGTCGCGGCCGACGACGGCGTCATGCCGCAGACGGTGGAGGCGCTCAACCACGCCAAGGCGGCCGGCGTGCCGGTCGTGGTCGCGGTCAACAAGATCGACAAGCCCGACGCGGACCCGACCAAGGTCCGTGGACAGCTGACCGAGTACGGCCTCATCCCCGAGGAGKACGGCGGCGACGCGATGTTCGTCGACGTCTCGGCCAAGGCGGGGCTCAACCTCGACAAGCTGCTCGAGGCGGTCGTGCTCACCGCGGACGCCTCGCTCGACCTGCGGGCCAACCCCACGCAGGACGCCCAGGGCCTCGTCGTCGAGGCGCACCTCGACCGCGGTCGCGGTCCGGTCGCCACTGTGCTCGTCCAGCGCGGAACCCTTCGCGTCGGCGACTCGATCGTGGCCGGTCCGGCGCACGGTCGTGTCCRCGCCATGCTCGACGAGCACGGCCACGAGATCACCGAGGCTGACCCGTCGCGTCCCGCGATGGTGCTCGGTCTGAGCGCGGTCCCGGGTGCGGGCCAGAACTTCATCGTCGTCGACGACGACCGCATGGCCCGTCAGATCGCCGAGAAGCGGGAGGCGCGCGAGCGTGCGGCCATGCAGGCCAAGCGTCGCGTCCGCCGCAGCCTCGAGGACTTCATGGCCTCCATGGAGAAGGGCGAGAGCCAGGAGCTCAACCTCATCCTCAAGGGCGACGTGTCCGGCTCGGTCGAGGCGCTCGAGGACGCCCTCGCCAAGATCGACGTGGGCGACGAGGTGTCGCTGCGCGTCATCGACCGCGGTGTCGGTGCGATCACCGAGACCAACGTCGACCTGGCCGCCGCCTCCGACGCCATCATCATCGGCTTCAACGTCCGGCCCCAGGGCAAGGCGAGCCAGATGGCCGACAAGGAAGGTGTCGAGATTCGCTACTACTCGGTCATCTACCAGGCGATCGAGGAGATCGAGGCCGCGCTCAAGGGCATGCTCAAGCCCGTCTACGAGGAGTCGACCCTGGGTCAGGCGGAGATCCGCGAGATCTTCCGCTCGTCCAAGGCCGGCAACATCGCGGGCTGCATGGTCATCGGCGGTCTCATCCGCCGCAACGCCAAGGTGCGCGTCCTGCGCGACGGCGCCGTGGTGGCCGACAACCTCGACCTGTCCTCGCTGCGCCGCGAGAAGGACGACGCCTCCGAGGTCCGCGAGGGCTTCGAGTGTGGTCTGGTGCTGCGCAACTTCCAGGACATCAAGGTCGGCGACATCGTCGAGTCCTTCGAGATGCGCGAGATCGCGCGCAGCTGACCAACCGAGTCGATCG
>NZ_JBFUMD010000587.1:0-2070 GCF_054049555.1 Nocardioides sp. P5_C9_2 | reverse complement strand
GTCCAGCGCGTCCACCGCCTTCACCCTGCCGGCCTCGGTGACCGGTCGCCACGCCCTCTGCAGCACGGGCACCGGCCGCGTCTGCAGCACGCTCGCCGACTCCGGCGGCGCCGTGCCCACCGGACCGTACGGCGACCTGGTGGCCACCGCCGACAGCTCCAGCGCAACGGCGACGAGCTGGTCCATCGTGCTCCGCACGGTCGAGGCCAACGCCGCCCCGACGRCGGCGTTCACCGTCCGGTGCGCCAGCACCGACTGCGACTTCGACGCCACCGGCTCCAGCGACGCGGACGGATCGGTCACGTCGTACACGTGGGACTTCGGCGACGGCGGCACCGCCGCCGGCGTGAGCGCCGGCCACGACTTCGTCACGGCCGGCACGCGCGACGTGACGCTGATCGTCACCGACGACGAGGGCACCCAGGGATCACTCGTGGTCCCGGTCCAGGTCACGCGCACCAACGCCACCCCGACGGCATCGTTCACGGCGAGCTGCTCGTTCCTCGAGTGCACGTTCGACGCGACCGCGTCCGCGGACACCGACGGCACGGTGGCGACGTACGCCTGGGACTTCGGTGACGGCACGACGGACACGACGACCGGCGCCTCGCCCACCCACACCTACGGCACCACCGGCACGTACGGCGTCACGCTCACGGTGACCGACGACGACCAGGGCACCGGGACCACCGCCCGCAGCGTCACGCCGGTCGCGGTGCGACCGATCGCGGTGGTGGGCAGCACCGCCACCCAGGGCAACGTGTCCGCGCCCAGCACCGTCGTCCCGGCGGGCACGTCGGCCGGCGACCAGCTGCTCATGGTGCTGAGCCTGAACGACACCACGCGCGTCGTCGGTGCGCCCACGGGCGTCACGGGATGGACGCTGGTCGACACCGCCACCTCCGGCTCGATGCGCACGAGCGTCTACACGAAGGTCGCGGCGGCCGGCGACGCGGGCCGCGCGGTGCGGCTGACGATGGACGCTGCCGCGAAGTACACGCTGACCGTGGCCGCCTACTCCGGCGACATGCTCACTCCGGTCGTCGCCAAGGCGTCGGAGACGGTGTCTCGCTCCGGTCACACGACGCCGACGGTGCAGGCGGGTGCCGGTGCCTGGGCGGTGTCCTACTGGGCCGACAAGTCGTCGGCGACGACCGGTTTCACCCTGCCCGGCGGGGTCACCCAGCGGCAGGCGCTCTGCGGCACCAGCTCCGGCCGGATCTGCAGCGTGCTCGCGGACTCGGGTGGACCCGTGGCGGCCGGGCCGTACGGCGGCCTCAGCGCCACGGCGGACGCACCGTCCGGGAGCGCGACGATGTGGACGATCCTGCTGCGCCGATCCTCATGACGTCGCATCTCGTGAGGCCGCATGTGATGAGGCCGATCCTCAGGACATCGGGCGTCCGCGTCGGCCGGATGGCCGGCGATGATCCCCGAAATGGGTGGTGCGGCCGGCGCGGCGCCTGTCTAGCGTCGAGGACACGACGAGCGAGGGGTGCCCGGTGACGAGCTCGAGATGGACACGCCGCGGGGCTGCGTGCGCCTCAGCCGTCCTGATGGTCGGGCTCGCCCCTCTGGTGCCCGCCGGCGCGCGGACCCCGGACGCCGGCCCGGCTCCGGCCGCGGCCGCCGCGATCTCTCCCGGCGGCGTGCCGTGGACCTGGGGCGGCAACGCGTTCGGCCAGCTCGGCAACGGCACCACCCAGGCCCGGCTGACGCCCGGACCGGTCACCGGTCTGACCGGTGTGGTCGACCTGCACGGCGGCCRCGAGCACGTCGTGGCGCTGCGCGACGACGGCACGGTGTGGGTGTGGGGCAGCAACGTGGAGGGACAGCTCGGCCTCGGCACGACGGCGAACCGCTCGACCGCGACCCAGGTCCCGGGGCTCGCCGGCGTCACCGCCGTCGAGACCGGCCACAACTCCTCGCTCGCGCTGCTCCCGAACGGTTCCGTCCGCACCTGGGGGCTCAACGCCGACGGCCAGCTCGGGGACGGCACGACGACCCTGCGGCGTTCTCCTGTCACCGTGGCGGGCCTCAGCAACGCCGTCGCCGTCGCCGCCGGCAGGA
>NZ_JBFUMD010000586.1:0-2074 GCF_054049555.1 Nocardioides sp. P5_C9_2 | reverse complement strand
CGTAGACGGTGTCGTTGGCGATCCTGAGCGCATCGGCCTCGTCGGTGAACGGGATCACTGACACCACGGGGCCGAACGTCTCGATCTGCGCCAACGGCGAGGCGTTGTCGACCCGGGAGAAGACCGTGGGCTCGATGAAGTAGCCGTCAGCGAGCTCACCGCCCAGGCGCTTGCCACCGTGCACCAGCTCGCCGTACGTGTTGTCGAYGGCCTCGTCGATCACGGCCATGATCCGGTCCGCCGCGACCTGGCTGACCACCGGACCGACCATCGTGGCCGGGTCCCACGGATCTCCGACCTTCGCACTGGCGACCACGGCAAGCATCTTCTCCAGGAACGTGTCGTAGACACTCTCCTGGACGATGATCCGGCTGCTGCAGGCGCAGCTCTGTCCCGATTGGGTGAGGGGGCCCTGGAACGCAGCGATCTGTGCCGCAGCGTCCAGGTCCGCGTCGGCGAAGATCACGTTCGGGTTCTTGCCGCCCAGCTCGGTGACCACGGGGGTGAGGTTCTCCGACGCCGCGTTGATGATCTTGCGTGCGGTCGGCGCGCCACCGGTGAAGTGGATCTTGTTGATCCCGGGGTGGCGCACCATCAGCTCACTGCCCTCGGGCCCGGCCGGGAGGATGCTCACCAACCCGGCAGGGAGCCCAGCCTTCAAGCACAGCTGACCGAAGAGGTACGGCGCGAAGGGGCTCAGCTCCGGTGGCTTCACCAGGACTGCGTTGCCCGCGGCGAGTGCCGGTGCAACGGCCAGGCCGACCGGCACCATCGGACCGTTCCACGGCAGGATGGCCAGCACGACGCCGTACGGCTCGTGTTCGATGAGGTTGAGCACCGCCGCGTTGGAGTACGGCGACGCCGGTGTGCTGGAACCGGTCGCCTTGTCGACGAAGCCCGCGTAGTAGCGGATGTAACGCTCGGTCAACATCGTCGTGGCGGCGAAGCTGATCGGCACGGCGTAGTCGCTCACACTCAGGCGCCCGAACTCGTTGAACTCCTCGGCCACCAGGTCCGCCAGCCTGATCAACGCGTCCCGGCGTCGCTCAGCCGGCCAGGAGATCCATTCCTTCTGCGCCTCCTTCGCCGCTGCGACGGCGAGGTCGATCTCCACCTCACCGGCCAGCTGGATCGTCGCGTTGACCTTCCCGGTGCCCGCGAAGATGTGGCCGTAGGTGCCACCCGAGGACGACGAGATCGTGTCGCCACCGACCAGCAGGGTGCTCTGCGGGAGGGTGCCCGCAGCGGCCTGGTCCACTGTTGTCGTCATGGCCTCGTCCTACGCGTCGCGGCTGGGCGAGAGGGCGAACCCTGCGTCGAGCGGAAGGTTGATGCCCGTGACGTAGTGCGCCTCGTCCGAGACGAGCCACGCCACCGCGTTCGCAATGTCCTCGGGTTCGAGCATGTCGATGGGCAGAGCGTTCTCCATGCCGGCGATCGCGGTCTTGCCGCCCGCGCGGGCCATGTCGATGATCATCTTCATCGTCGGGTTGTCGGTCATCCCGCTGTTGACCGCGGTCGGGTGGATCGTGTTGACCCGAATCCGTTCGGGGGCCAGCTCGAGCGCGAAGTTCTGGCACAGGGCGACCAGCGCCCGCTTGGACGCAGCATAGGCGTTGCCGGCAGCGCCGATACTGGCCGTTGCTCGCAGTCCGGCGGTCGAGCTGGTCATGACGATCGAGCCCCCGCGACCACCTTCGCGAATCTTGTCGGTCGCGACACGCAGCGTGTAGTAGGCACCCGACAGGTTGGTGTCGAGGACGTCGCGCCACTCCTGGACCAGGTCCTCCTCGGTCCACATCCGCACGATGCCGGCGTTGGCGATGATGATGTCGAGCCGGTTGAACTCGGCGTACGCCTCCTCGAAGGCTGCCTTGAGGCCTTCGTAGTCGCGGACGTCGGCCTTCTTGATGACCGCGCGTCGGCCTTCCTTCTCGACCAGGCGCTGGGTCTCTTCGAGGTCTTCCCAGGTGGCGTTGTCGTAGGTCATCGTCGAGACGTTCTCGCAGATGTCGATGGCGATGATGTCGACGCCCTCGCGGGCCAGACGCACGGCGTGTGCACGACCCTGTCC
>NZ_JBFUMD010000585.1:0-2090 GCF_054049555.1 Nocardioides sp. P5_C9_2 | reverse complement strand
GCGCTCACCGGCGCGGGGCTTGTCGCGCTCCTCGAGGGCGCCGATGTGGCTGAGCAGGCCGGRGAGCAGGGCCTGGTGGATGCCGTCGGCGTCGACCACGTCGGCGGGCTGGCCGACCTCGACCTTCATCTCCTTGCAGACCTGGCGCAGCTGGGACTCGAAGTCCTGCCACTCCCGGATGCGCAGGTAGTTGAGGTGCTCGCGCTTGCACATCCGCCGGAAGGCGCTGGAGCTCAGCTCGCGCTGCTGCTGCTTCACGTGGCGCCACAGGTTGAGCCACGTGAGGAAGTCGGAGGTCTCGTCCTTGAAGCGGGCGTGCTGCTGGTCGGCCTGCGCCTGCTGCTCGGCCGGCCGCTCGCGCGGGTCCTGCAGGCTCAGCGCCGCGGCGATCACGACCACCTCCCGCACGCAGCCCAGCCGCTCGGCCTCGAGGATCATCCGGCCCAGGCGCGGGTCGATCGGCAGCCGGGCCAGCCGGCGGCCGAGGTGGGTGAGGCGCGGTCCGTCCTGGGGTCGCCCACCCCGCCGCCGCCGGTCGCTCGTCGGTCGTACGTCGAGGGGCGTCGGGCCCTGGGGCTCCATCGCGCCGAGCTCCTCGAGCAGGTCGACGCCCGCGCGGACGTTGCGCTTGTCGGGCGGCTCGACGAACGGGAACCGCGCGATGTCGCCGAGGCCCAGCGAGGTCATCTGGAGGATGACGCTGGCCAGGTTGGTGCGCAGGATCTCGGGGTCGGTGAACTCCGGGCGACCCTCGAAGTCCTCCTCGCTGTAGAGCCGGATCGCGATGCCCTCCGCGACGCGGCCGCACCGACCGGAGCGCTGGTTGGCGCTGGCCTGGCTGATCGGCTCGATGGGCAGTCGCTGCACCTTGGTGCGCAGCGAGTAGCGGGAGATGCGCGCGACGCCGGTGTCCACGACGTAACGGATGCCGGGGACGGTCAGCGACGTCTCCGCGACGTTGGTGGCCAGCACGACGCGGCGGGTCGTCGAGGGGTGCGAGCTGAAGACCCGGTGCTGCTCGGCGGCGGACAGGCGGGAGTAGAGCGGGACGACCTCGAGGCGGTCGGACTGCAGCGCGGCGAGGGCGTCGGCGGTGTCGCGGATCTCTCGCTCACCGGGCAGGAAGACGAGCACGTCGCCGGGCCCCTCCTGGGAGAGCTCGCGCACGGCGTCGAGGATCGCCTCGGTCTGGTCGCGCTGGACGGGCTCGCCCTCCTCGTCGGCCTCCGGGAGCTCGAGCAGCGGCCGGTAGCGGACCTCGACGGGGTAGGTGCGCCCCGAGACCTCGACGACGGGCGCCCTGAAGTGCGCGGCGAAGCGGTCCACGTCGATGGTGGCCGAGGTGATGATGACCTTGAGGTCGGGACGCTTGGGGAGCAGCCGGCGCAGGTAGCCGAGCAGGAAGTCGATGTTCAGCGACCGCTCGTGGGCCTCGTCGATGATGATCGTGTCGTACTTGCGCAGCTGGCGGTCGCGCTGCAGCTCGGCGAGCAGGATCCCGTCGGTCATCAGCTTGACCCGGCTCGATCGCGACGTGCGGTCGGTGAAGCGCACCTGGTAGCCGACGAGGTCCCCGAGCTCGGTCCCGAGCTCGTCGGCGATCCGCTCCGCCACCGAGCGCGCGGCGATCCGCCGCGGCTGGGTGTGGCCGATCAGGCGACCGTCGGCGCCGCGCCCGAGCTCGAGGCAGATCTTGGGGAGCTGGGTCGTCTTCCCCGAGCCGGTCTCGCCGGCGACGATGACCACCTGGTGGTCGCGGATGGCCGCAGCGATGTCCTCGCGGCGTGCCGAGACCGGGAGCTCGGCGGGGTAGGAGATCTGCACAACCCGGCCATTCTTCCGCACGGGCGCAACCCGATTCGCGCCGGGACTCTGAGCCGGGTCACCGCTGGCGCACAGGTGGTCCACAGGTGCCGGGCGCAGGCTCGCGGCATGAGCGACAAGACCCCGCCTCCCTCCGACGAGACCGCCCCGATCGCGGGCACCCCCGCGCCCGCCCCCGCGCCCGCCCCCGCGCCAGCGGACCCGCCGCCCCCGTCGTCCTACGACGTCCCGCCCGACCACGACGCCGGCACGGGGCGGTCGTGGCG
>NZ_JBFUMD010000584.1:0-2107 GCF_054049555.1 Nocardioides sp. P5_C9_2 | reverse complement strand
CCTTCGGGCCGCTGCCCGACGCCTCCGCCGCCCCGGTCCCGCCCGCCCCGACCGACCCCGCCTCTCTCGCGGGTCCGACTCTCGCGGGGGCGCCTCTCGACGGGGCCGTCCTCGACGGGCTGCGTGCGGTCGTCGGCGCCGGGCACGTCCTCACCGACGCCGCGACCCGGGCCCTGCGGACCCGCGGCAAGTCCACTCCCGACCTGCTTCGGGCGCGCGCCGGGGACCTCACCGACGCCCCCGACGTCGTCGTGCGACCCGCCGACCAGGCCGAGGTCGAGGCGGTGGTCGCCTTCGCGGTGGCCCACCACCTCGCGCTGGTGCCCTTCGGTGGCGGCACGTCGGTGACAGGTGGGCTCGTCGCGCGCCGCGAGGGCTTCGCCGGCGTGGTCAGCCTCGACCTCGTGCGCCTCGACCGGCTGGTCGCCGTGGACGCCGAGTCGATGACCGCGACCCTCGAGCCGGGGCTGCGCGGACCGCAGGCCGAGGCGCTGCTCGCCGCGCGCGGGCTGACGCTCGGGCACTACCCGCAGTCGTTCGAGTACGCCTCCATCGGGGGCTTCGCGGCCACCCGGTCCAGCGGCCAGGCGAGCGCGGGCTACGGCCGCTTCGACGCCCTCGTGGTCGGACTCATCGTGGTCACGCCGTCCGGTGTGCTGACGCTGGGCTCCGCCCCCGCCAACGCGGCGGGACCCGACCTGCGCCAGCTCGTCCTGGGCTCCGAGGGCACGCTCGGGGTCATCACCTCGGTGACGGTCCGGGTGCGCCGCCTGCCCGCGACGAGGGTGTACGACGGCTGGCGCTGGCCGTCGTTCGCCGCCGGCTCGGACGCGATGCGCACCCTCGCCCAGGCGGGGCTGCTGCCGACCGTCATCCGGCTCTCCGACGAGACCGAGACCGCCATCAACCTGGCCGACCCCGACGCGATCGGCGCCGGAGCCGACGCGGGCAGCCTGATGGTCGTCGGGCACGAGGGACAGCCGGAGGAGGTCGCCGCCAAGCGGGCCGCCGTGGCCGCGGTGCTCGCCGGGCTCGGCGGGACCGACCTCGGGGAGGAGCCGGGCCGCGCCTGGGAGCACGGGCGCTTCCACGCGCCGTACCTGCGGGACTCGCTGCTCGACGTGGGCGTGCTGGTCGAGACGCTGGAGACGGCCACCTTCTGGTCCAACCGGCAGCGGCTCTACGACGCGGTCAGGGCCGCGCTGGTCGGCGTCCTCGGTGACGGGGCGCTGGTGATGTGCCACGTGTCGCACGTCTACGAGACCGGCTGCTCGCTCTACTTCACCGTCGCCGCGCGCCAGGGCGCGGACCCGCTCGCCCAGTGGGCGGAGGCGAAGGCCGCAGCGAGCGACGCCATGATCGCCGCCGGTGCGACGATCACCCACCACCACGCCGTCGGCACCGACCACAAGCCCTGGCTGGCGCGGGAGATCGGGCCGGTCGGCGTCCAGGTGCTGCGCGCGGTCAAGGAGTCGCTCGACCCGACCGGCGTGCTCAACCCCGGGGTCCTGATCCCGTGAGTCGGTCCTTCTCCTTCCTGGTCAATCCGGCCTCCGGCGGCGGGGCGGCCCCCGGCGCGGTCGTGCCCGTCGCGCGCCGGCTCCGGGACGCGGGCGCGACCGTCGAGGTGACCTACTCACCCGGGCCCCGGGCCACCCACGACCTCGTGGCCGCGGCCGTCGCGCGCGGCGACGTCGTCGTGTCGGTCGGGGGCGACGGCATGCTGTCGTCGCTCGCCGGGGAGGTGGCGCGGCTCGGCGGCACGCTCGGCATCGTGCCGGCCGGTCGGGGCAACGACTTCGCCCGGATGCTCGGCCTGCCCGACGACCCGCTGGCGCAGGCCGACCTGCTCCTGGCCGGGGCGACCCGTCGTGTCGACCTCGTCTCGTGGTCGGTCGACGGGTGCTCGCGCGTGGTGGCCGGCTCGGTCTACGCCGGGGTCGACGCCCGTGCCGCTGAGATCGTGGACCGGCTCCGCGGCCTGCCCGGACCGGTGCAGTACCCCTGCGCGGCCGTGCGCGCCCTCGCGTCGTACCGTCCGGCGCGGTGCCGGGTCGTCGTCGACGGCGTGGTCGGCGAGTACGACGCCGCGACCGTGGTCGTCGCC
>NZ_JBFUMD010000583.1:0-2120 GCF_054049555.1 Nocardioides sp. P5_C9_2 | reverse complement strand
ACGGTCGTTTGCCGACCCGGTCGTGGAACGAGGCTTCGTACTTCTCGCTGGTCCTGGGCTCACCGGCCGCCCGCCCGGAACCTGTCTGGTGGGATAGGTCGGGCCCAGCACGGGCTAGCAGCCTCAGCGGCCGAGGAGGTAGCCCCCGATGAGGAACAGCACGAACGCGACGGCAAGGCTGACCCAGGAGTCTCCTCGGAACCGTCCGTTGCTGCCAACCATGACGAGCGCGACGGCCCGGAACAGCAGCAGGCTCCCGACGCCCAGGCACGTGAGCGCGATCAACCAAGGTGTGTTCATGCGTTGCCTGACCTAGCGGTTGTGGAGGCGGTTGGCGACGAGCGGCGAGACGAACAAGGAGTGCAGATGGCCAGCGCCGCGACGGGTTGACCGGAGGTGAAGGGGGCGGCTCAAGAATAGGCGCAGCTCCGGCGAAGGCTCACGCTGAGGGACCGGCGGGGCCAGACCTGTCTTGTCCTCGGGTCAGTAGTCGTTGCCGCTGGTGCGCCTTCCGGTTCCACACCACGTGCTGGAGGGCCAGCGTGGCGCATCCGGCGAGGACCATTCCCGTGATGTTGAGAGCCAGCTGGATCGCGCTGCCGGTGACTTCGTCCCAGGCGCCAAAGGCGATGCCGAGCGCGACATTGCCTGCAGCGGGGACGGTGGTGACGGAGATGAACACTCCGGACAGGCCGCCCACCTTGGCGCTGGTGAGGGACAGCACGCCGGCGGCGGCGGCGATGACGGCAACGATGAAGGACCACTTGTCCGGGGAGTAGATGAAGTCGGTGCCGGGCCGGGGGCCGGTCACGTCCTCGGTGACCACCCACCCCAGTGCGCGGGCGGCGGAGGCGGCGATGGTGGTCAGGGTGATGGCGACCACGAACCCGACAGACAGGGTGCGTGCCGCCCGGCCGAACAGGGTGCCACGCCGCCGCACGAGCGCGAGACCGAGTGCGGCGACGGGCACGAACTCGGGGCCGAGCACCATGGCGCCGATGACGAGGACCTGGGAGTCCACGACGACGGCGATGGCTGCCAGCAGTGTGGCCAGGCTCATGAATGACAGGTAGGTCCAGTTGAGCTCGGACTCCTCGTAGGCGCGTTGGGTGACCTCGGCCCACACCACGGCATCGGCGCTGGAGCCGGGGGTGTGCCGTTCGGCGTCGAACGCGGCACGGGAGATCCAGGTGGTGACCGGTTCGACCTGGATGGTGCCTCGTTCGGCGACGCCGAGGCCGACCAGGCCGTCGATGTGTTCGTTGGCGGCCTCCCTGGCCACGTGCGCCAGCACGATGTCGCCTTCGGGATCCAGCGACGCGCCTCGCAGCACGGCGAGGTGGCTCACCGCCGGGTCGTCGGCGAACACCGCAACCACCTGGTCGGTCAGGTCGGCGGGGATGGTGATCCGCAGGGACTGCATTTCGGATCAGCCGCCGACGTGGACGACGGGCCGCCGGGCGGCGTCGGGGACGGCGCGTCGCAGGATCTCGTGAGTGAGCGGGGGTACGTCGCCCTCCCCGGCGAACAGGAAGCGCAGCGCGTTCTGCCCTGGTCCCTTCTCGGACCATTCGAAGTAGATGTGGGAGGGCATGTCGTCCTGGTCGCTGACCGCGAGCAGCACGGCGGCGAGCACGTTGGGGACGCTGGGGCCGGTGGCTCGTAGCACCCGGTGGTGCCCCACCCGGGCGGCGGTGACCTCGACGGTGGTGGAGAAGTCGCTGGCGTCGTTGACCTCGACCTCGAGGAACACGGCCGTCTCTGCGTTGTCGAGGTGATTGTCGAGGCGCACGTCGAGGGACTTCTCGTGGTATTCGGCGTGATCACCGGCCTGGATCTTGTTCGCGATGAACCGCACCGGAGCGTTCTTCACCAGCACCTCCTCGAGCAGCACCTGTGCGTCCTGGTCGAAGGTGACCTTCTGGACGCGCAGCTCGGTGGAGCGGCTGATACGCGAGACCAGCGAGATGACCACGATCATGGCGATGAAGATGAGCGCGATGACCAGGCCTTCGGGCCGGTCGAGGATGGTGACGGTGATCGTGTAGATGAACACGCACGCCACCACCCCGAAGAACGCTCCGGCGCCCCGGTGACCGCGCCGCCACTCGGTCAGTGTC
>NZ_JBFUMD010000582.1:0-2122 GCF_054049555.1 Nocardioides sp. P5_C9_2 | reverse complement strand
GGCGTCGCAGATCGCGGTGGGGGCGAGCTGCCCGGTCTGCGGGTCCTGCGAGCATCCCGCCCTCGCAGTGTCGGCGCACGGCTCCCCCGACGCCGCAGGTGAGCGTGCGGCACGCAAGGCGGTCGACGACGCCGAGACCGTCGTGGTCGCGCTCGACGACCGGGTGCGGCACCTCGACTCGCAGCACGCGGCCCTCGTCGCCCTCACCGGTTCCGAGCAGCCCGGCTCCCTCGATGACGAGCTGGCCGAGGCCATCGACCTCCACAGCGGGGTGGCCGCAGCGGCTGCCCGGGCCGACGTCCTCAGGGCGAGCGTGACCGGCGTCGAGACCGAGACGCACGCCGTGCGGGCCGAGATCGACGCCCACGAGCAGCGGCTGGCCGGACTCACCTCCCGGCTCGAGCTCCACCGCGGCGAGCGCGACCGCCTCACCACCCGCGTCGACGCGGTCCTGGACGGCACAGGCCAGCCGACCCTCACGGCGCTGCTCCAGCACCTGACCCGCCGCCACGCCCGTCTGTCCGAGGCCTGCGCGACCCATGAGGAGCTCCGCTTCGCCGAGCGCGACCGCCTCGCCGCCGAGCGTGCCCTGGCCGATGCCGCCGGACGCGCAGGCTTCACCGACGTCGACGACTACCGCGATGCCCTGCTCGACGACCCCGAGATCGAGGACCTCGTCCACCGCCTCGACGCCGCCGAGAGCCGGCTGGCCAGGGCCCGCGGGGTGCTGGACGATCCCGCGCACGCCGCCGGGGCCCGTCGACCGGTGCCGGACCTGGCCACGGCCCGCCGACGGGTCGAGGTGGCCGGGTCCGACGCCCGCGCCGCCCACGCGCAGCTCGAGGTCGCGACCCGCCGGGTCATCCGCCTCGGCGCCCTGGGCGACGACCTGCGGGCCGCGCTGGAGGCCTGGGCACCCGTCCGGGAGGACCTCGACCTCGCGACCCACCTCTCCGCCTTCGTCGAGGGCAAGGCAGCCGACAACACCCTCCAGATGCGTCTCTCTGCCTATGTCCTCGCCCACCGCCTCAGTCAGGTCGTCGCAGCCGCCAACGAACGGCTGGCCCGGATGAGTGACCAGCGCTACTCCCTCGAGCACACCGGTCGGCGGGGGGCCGGCGAGACGAGGGGCGGCCTCAGCCTGCTCGTCCGCGACGACTGGTCCGGCGAGAGCCGGGACCCGGCCACCCTGTCGGGGGGCGAGACCTTCGTGGTGTCCCTCGCGCTGGCTCTCGGGCTGGCCGACGTCATCACCCAGGAGGCCGGCGGCGCTGACCTCGACACCCTCTTCGTCGACGAAGGCTTCGGCTCTCTCGACGCGGAGACTCTCGACGACGTGATGGACACCCTCGATGGCCTCCGCGACGGAGGTCGCGTCGTCGGCGTCGTCAGCCACGTCGCCGAGATGCGCGACCGGATCCCGACCCAGCTGCGGGTGCACAAGCACCGACACCGTGGCTCCACCGTGGAGTCCGTCCTCGCCTGACCCGGCTTCCCTGAGTGACGACCGCTTCCACGGATCCAGCGATGCGCGGAGCAACGTTCGACCTCGCGACGACCCCACAGGCCGCGGACGACCGTCTGGTCAGGCTCGTTGCCCGAGCCGCACCCAGCGCCGGGCCGCATCAGAGCTCACCGCGATGAGGATGAGGACGCTGATCGCGGTGCTCATCAGGACCAGGAAGTGGACCTCTTCGGCGCGGCTCAGGTCTACGAGCTGTGTGACCGCCTCCACGGTGCACGCGCACATGAGGGCTATCCGAGCCCAGGCACGGTGAGCGAGCACGAACACCCACAGACCGATGAGGCACAARGCGCTGCTGCCCATCACGGCGAGCTCGAGGGTCGACGCGGCCGGGCGATCGTCCCCCTGGAAGACAGCCACGAGCACGGTCGCGATCGTGACCGCAGCCTTGGCCATGCTCATCGCGGCCGCGGCGAGGAGGCTCGGCGGCGGCACTCGATGGGACATCGCTCGCGACAAGGCATCCGTCGGCGGCTGCACCCGCTCCGGCTCGAGCGCCTCGAGGCCGGTCAGGTCGAGGATCGGGAGGCTTCCGTCTGTGCGCACGACGTCGCCTCCACCGTTGCGGGTGGTGAACGCGCTGGAGTAGTCCTTGAT
>NZ_JBFUMD010000581.1:0-2126 GCF_054049555.1 Nocardioides sp. P5_C9_2 | reverse complement strand
GCGTCGTGGTCCCCGTCCCCGTGGGCGACTCGGTCGGCGTGGGCGACTCGGTCGGCGTGGGGGTCGGTGTCGGCGTCGGGCTGGGCGTGGGTGTCGGGGTCTCCGTGACCGGAGGGGGCGGAGGCGGCGGCACCGGACCCTGGACGAACGCGGAGATCGAGGGCCCGTCCCCGGTCCACCTCAGCCGGACGGCGTACAGGGCCCGCTTGCCGACGTCCTCGTAGTCCTGGTGCCCCTGGTACGACTGGTAGCAGGGCAGGTTGGTGCCCTTGCAGACCCAGCCGTGGAAGAACATCCGGTTGGCCGCGGTCCCGGACTCCGGCACGTAGTCGGCGCCACCGGGCCCGCACACGCCGGTGTTGCGGCGGTTGAGCAGCGCGTGGCCGCGGGTGCCCTGCCAGCCGCGGGTCAAGGAGGGGGAGCGGCGCCAGATCGTGCGGTAGCGGCAGTCGCCGTAGTCCCCGCGCGAGGTGATCAGGTAGTGCCACGACCCGTGCCCGACCATCACCGGGTTCTCCAGCACGCCGCTGTCGCGGATCAGCTCGCGGCTGCGGCCGAAGGTCGCGGTGCCTGCGGAGTTGAGTCGGATCATCCGGATCGTCGACGGTGTGCCCTGCGTGCGGTACATCAGGAACCGCCGCCCGTCGGGGGCGATGTACGACGAGGGGTCGATGACCCCGCGTCGCGGCAGCCCGACCCGGCCCGGGACCTGGTCGAAGGCCGGGGTGGTGGTCGCGTAGTCCGGGCACACCAGCGGCTTGTTGCCGAGCACGGTGAAGGTGGACGACAGGTCCGGGGCGGTGGCCACGCCGATGCAGCGGTCCTGGTCGTGGGGCAGGCCGCGCGAGGGCATCGTGAAGTAGGCGACGTAGCCGTTGGGGGTCTGCTCGATCTCCGGGCCCCACACGCCCGCGAACTTGGCCCAGGCCGGGCGGCCGTTGAGCACGTCGCCGCCGCGGCCCCAGTTGCCCCAGTCGTAGTCGGACCTGGCCGCACGGCCGCGGAAGCCGGTCGCGGCGCCGTACCAGTGCTCGCCGTCGCGGACCACGCTCGGGTCGCCGAAGTCGCGGTCCCAGATGAGGGGGCGCGGGGCCACCGCGGCGCGACCGGACCTCCCCGGGTGCGACGCGTCCGGGCGGTCCGCGGACGCGGTCGACGACCCCGGCACGGCGAGCAGCGCGGGCATCAGCAGCACGGCGGCGAGCGCGCCGGTCCAGCGGGTCAGGTGTCGCGACATGTGGGTCCCCCTCGAAACCACCCCCTTGATACCCCGCCGCCCCCCGGGCGGCGCAACTCCCCGCGCGGGTCGGCCCGGTTTCAGCGCCAGGCGACGACGGTGGGGATGCCGCCCGGCCACGCCAGGTCGGCGGCGTACATCGGGCGGCGCGAGCCCAGGCGGGGCCGCTTCTTCACCAGGTCCACACCCGAGGGGCAGTGCCGTCGCTCGCACGTCCACGCGTGGAGGAAGAGCCGCAGCCGCGAGCCCCGCGGTACGCCGCTCACGTCGGCGCCGCCCGGGCCGCACAGGCCGGTCGTCGCCCGGTCGAGGAGCACCCCCTCCTCGGCCGCGGACCAGTCGAGGAGCGAGGCCGACCGTCGCCAGACCGTCCGGTAGGAGCAGCGGCCGAAGTCGCCCTGCGACAGCAGCATCACGTAGCCCTCGGGACGGCGTACGACGACGGGGTTCTCCAGGACGCCGTCGTGGCGCAGGAGCTCGACCGACGGGGCCGCGACCCTGGTGCCGGACCGGCTCAGCGGCACCAGCCGGATCGAGGAGGGGATGCGGTCGGTCTTGTAGAGCAGGTGCGGACGGCCGTCCTCGACGTACAGCGACGGGTCGATCACCCCGGCCCGCGGCAGCGACCGGTCCGGCTGCGGCACGGTGTCGCCGGCCACGGGCGCCTTGGCGTACGACGGGCAGACCAGCGGTCGACCGCCCACCGGCACGAATCCCCCGAGCGCGCTGCGCGAGCGGGCGACCCCGATGCAGCGGCCGTACTCGCCCATGCCGCGCACCGGGGCCGCGAAGTAGAGCAGCCACCAGCCGTCGACCCGCGCGACGTCGGAGGCCCAGACGGTAGAGCAGCCACCAGCCGTCGACCCGCGCGACGTCGGAGGCCCAGACG
>NZ_JBFUMD010000580.1:0-2127 GCF_054049555.1 Nocardioides sp. P5_C9_2 | reverse complement strand
CCGCAGGCCACCCCAGAACTGCTTGCTGGCGCTGCCGATCGTCACCGTGCCGGGCAGGTACGCCGCGAAGGGTGCCGGCATCACCTGGTCGTCCAGCGCCAGCGCCTGGTGCGCCTCGTCCACGACCGGCACCACCCGCGCGCGACGCAGGGCGGCGGCGTACTCCTCGCGCTGCGCGTCGCTCATCAGGCTGCCGGTCGGGTTCTGGAAGTCCGGGACGAGGTAGGCCAGCCGCGGCGCCGCCTGGCGGATGATCGCGGCGGTGGCGGCGATGTCCCACCCGCCCGGGTCGACGGGTGCGGGCACGAGGCGGGCGCTGCGGTGGCTCAGCGCCTGGGTGGCGTTGGGGTAGACGGGGTCCTCGACGACGACGCGATCGCCGGGGGCGGTGAGCGCCTGCGCGACGATCGCCGCCGCGCCCAGGGCGCCGGCGGTGATGATGACCTGCTCGGGCGTCGTGGGCAGACCGCGCTCGTCGTACGTCGCCGCGACGGCGGCCTGGAGGCGAGGCAGCCCGGCGGGGTAGTAGCCGTGGCTGGAGAGGTACGCCGGCAGCTCGCCCACCGCCGCGTCGTACGCCGCCGCGACGCCGGCCGGGGCGCTCGGTGCGGCGCAGTTGAGGTCGATGACGTCCGGGTCCTGCGACCACGGCGCGAAGACGCGGTCGGTGACCGACTCGGCCCGGAGCGGCAGCCTGGTGACGGTCCCGGAGCCACGCCGGGACTCGGCGTAGTCGCGCTCGCGCAGCTCGGCGTACGCCCGGGCGATGGTGGTGCGGCTGAGGCCGAGCGCGCTGGTGAGGTCGCGCTCGCTGGGCAGCCGGGTGGCCGCCGGGATCCGGCCCTCACCGATGAGCAGACGCAGCTGCTCGGCCAGCTCGACGTACAACGGGCGCTCGTCGGAGCCGAGCGGGCCGACGAGGGTGGCCACGCGGGCGGCGGTGATCGTGCGACTCATGCAGGCCACTGTCCCACGATTGGCCATCGAGAAGAAGGCCAATTCGCGGCAGACTGGACGTCATGAGCAGCACCACCGCCCCGCGCCTCCGTCCCGCCCTCCTCGACCTCGGCCCCGTCGCCCAGCTCCGCGCCGGCCGGCTCGGCCGTCGTCTGCCGCAGCTCCTGGTCGGCCTCGCGCTGTACGGCGCGTCGCTGGCCATGATGGTCCGCGGAGCGCTCGGCCTGTCCCCGTGGGACGTCCTGCACTCGGGCTTCATCCGGCACGTGCCGATGACGATCGGGCAGGCCGTCGTGCTGCTCAGCTTCGTCGTGCTGCTGCTGTGGATCCCGCTGCGCGAGAAGCCGGGCATCGGGACGGTGGCCAACGCGGTGCTCGTCGGGCTGGCCGCTGACGCGACACTGGCGGTGCTCGTCGAGCCCGACTCGCTGTGGCTCCGGCTCGCGCTGATGCTCGGGGGACTCGTCCTCAACGGACTGGCCACCGCGCTCTACATCGGCTCCCAGTTCGGCCGTGGACCGCGCGACGGGCTGATGACCGGCATCGCCCGGCGCACCGGGTGGTCGCTGCGCCTGGTCCGCACGGGTCTGGAGGTCACCGTCGTCGTGATCGGCCTGCTCCTGGGCGGGGCGCTGGGCCTCGGCACGGTGCTCTACGCCCTCGCGATCGGGCCGCTGGCCCAGCTCATGCTGCCCCGGTGGACGGTCGACCTGCCCCAGGCCGCCCCTCAGGCCGCCCCCCAGGACGACCCCCTGGCCGCCCCCCAGGACGACGCGACACGAGGACGACCAGCACCACGCCACTGATCGTCAGCGACACCCGCGGGCCCCACCCGGGGAAGAGCAGCGGCAGCCCGGTCAGCAGCCACACGTCCAGCCCGCGGAACAGGCTGCCCATGAGCCCGGTGGGTACGCCGCCCGCCGGGGTCGACACGAGCGGCTTGGCGTAGTCGGGTGGTGCCGCGGTGACCCAGCGCGCCGACGCGGCGAGCGCCGAGGCGGCGCAGGCCAGCGCCAGGACCGCCGTGTCGGCGGGGGCGCCGTCCGACAGGGCCCCGGCCGTCCCGGCCGCGTAGACCGCCATGCCCACGGCCGGGACCACGAGGTGGGCCGACCGGAGCGCCTGGTGGTCGAACGGCAGCATCCGGGCCAGGCCGTCGGTGCGCGTGAC
>NZ_JBFUMD010000579.1:0-2141 GCF_054049555.1 Nocardioides sp. P5_C9_2 | reverse complement strand
GTTCTCCTCCGTGCGCAAGCTGCTGATCGTCCTCGTCCCCGTGCTCCTCATCGCCGCCCTGGCCGGCGGCGGCATCTGGCTCTCCCAGCGGGAGGAGCCGGGCGCCAAGGCGGGCACCCTGGTCGAGCAGCGTGCCGAGGGCCTGCTGGTGGGCCGCAGCACGGACGTGCGGGTGCCCTGGGGGCGCCTCCAGGTCACGGTCACCGAGCCCCTGGACAGCGTCGACACGGAGGACGGCACGCTGCGGGGGTCCTTCGTGGGCGTCCAGGTCGAGCTGCGCGCCACCGACGACACCGTCCCGGTGGACCGCGTCCCCGGCGCCGCCCTCGAGGACCCGACGTTCGGGGTCACGGCCGACGGCGAGACCTGGCAGCTCCCCGCGCTGACCGGGTGGGTGGACGGCACGACGATCTCCCCGGGCGCCCGCCGCCAGTACGTCGCGGTCCCCGAGGGTGCGGAGGAGGTCACCGTGAACGTGACCTACGACGGCGTGGCCCAGACCATCGACGCGGCCACCGGGGACGTCACCACCGGGGACGCGGCCGCGCTCTACGACGCGTCGTTCCCCCGGGCCGGCGCACCCTGCGGGGACCAGCTCTGGAGCCCCGGCGCCGCCGCGGTCGAGGGGGCCGAGTCGGGCTGCTTCGTGCGCTCCTCGGTCATGCACCCGTACGTCGCCGGGCTGGGCYGGGCGCCCGCGGGCTCGCGGTGGCTGGTCGTCACCGTCGTCCCGGGCTCGCCGACCGCCTTCGAGGGCCGGCGCGGGACCTACGAGGCGAGCGAGGAGGACGTCGAGACGTCGTACGGCCTCGGCTTCGAGGAGCCCGTCGAGGTGTACGCCRCCAACGACCTGCTGCCCGACTCGGTCGAGCCGGACCCGATCGACCCCCAGGTCGTGGTCTTCGAGGTCCCCGCGGACCGGCAGGCCGGGCAGATGGACATCCGCACGACGGTGAAGGGCGAGCTGGCGCAGCGCGGCCGCCCGCGCACCGCCCGCGCGCTCGTCGTCCAGGGCGCGTTCGTCTGAGGGCTGCCGCTGGCACTCGGAGGGGTGGAGTGCTAGCGTCGTGCTTGGCACTCTCGCCCTGAGGGTGCCAGTGCTTGCAAGGGCGTACGACCCCCGCGACGGCGTACGGCCAGAGCAAGCCCCAACGTGCGAGAGCACTCGCTCTCGAGTCCGTCTCGATCTAACGTGGAAAGTGGAGGTTGATCCGAAGTGTCGGTCAACATCAAGCCCCTCGAGGACCGCATCGTCGTCCAGCCGCTGGACGCCGAGCAGACCACGGCCTCCGGCCTGGTCATCCCGGACACGGCCAAGGAGAAGCCCCAGGAGGGCGAGGTCCTGGCCATCGGCCCCGGTCGCATCGACGACAACGGCAACCGCGTCCCGCTCGACGTCGCCGTGGGTGACAAGGTCATCTACAGCAAGTACGGCGGCACCGAGGTCAAGTACGCCGGCGCCGAGTACCTCATCCTCTCGGCCCGCGACGTCCTCGCCGTCGTTTCCTGATTTCCCGATAGTCCGTGACGATCGGACCCCACGGCGAGGCTGCCCGGGGTCCGAACGTCACGGACTATCTCCCTTTTCGCTAGGAGATGTGAATGCCCAAGATCCTGGAGTTCGACGAGAACGCCCGACGCGCCCTCGAGCGCGGCGTCGACGCCCTCGCCAACGCCGTCAAGGTGACGCTCGGCCCCAAGGGCCGCTACGTCGTCCTGGACAAGAAGTGGGGCGCGCCGACCATCACGAACGACGGTGTGACCGTCGCCCGTGAGATCGAGCTGGACGACCCGTTCGAGAACCTCGGTGCGCAGCTCACCAAGGAGGTCGCGACCAAGACCAACGACGTCGCCGGTGACGGCACGACGACCGCGACCGTGCTCGCGCAGGCGATGGTCCACGAGGGTCTGCGCGCCGTGGCCGCCGGCGCCAACCCGATGGGTCTCAAGCGGGGCATGGACGCCGCCGCCGAGGCGGTCGGCGACGCGCTGCGCGAGGCCGCCCGCGAGGTCGAGTCCAAGGAGGACATGGCGTCGGTCGCGACGATCTCCTCCCGTGACAGCCACATCGGCGAGCTGCTCGCCGAGGCCTTCGACAAGGTCGGCAAGGACGGCGTGATCACGGTCGAGGAGTCCAACAC
>NZ_JBFUMD010000578.1:0-2149 GCF_054049555.1 Nocardioides sp. P5_C9_2 | reverse complement strand
CCCCCGACCTCAACGGGCGCCACCAGATCCTCAAGGTCCACTCGCGCGGCAAGCCGATGGCCCCGAGATCGACCTGCTGAGCGTGGCTCGTCGTACGCCGGGCTTCACCGGCGCCGACCTGGCCAACGTCCTCAACGAGGCCGCGCTGCTGACCGCGCGCGGCAACGCCAAGCTCATCAACGACGGGGCCCTCGACGAGGCCATCGACCGCGTGATCGCCGGGCCGCAGCGTCGTACGCGACTGATGAGCGAGAAGGAGAAGCTCATCACCGCCTACCACGAGGGCGGCCACGCCCTCGTCGCCGCGGCGCTGCCGGGCACCGACCCGGTGCACAAGGTGACGATCCTGCCGCGCGGGCGGGCCCTGGGCTACACGATGGTCCTGCCCGACTCGGACAAGTACAGCCAGACCCGCTCGGAGATGCTCGACAGCCTCGCCTACATGCTGGGCGGGATGGCGGCCGAGGCGCTGATCTTCCACGACGTCACCAGCGGTGCCGGCAACGACATCGAGAAGGCGACCAACCTCGCCCGCGCCATGGTCACCCAGTACGGCATGAGCGAGCGACTCGGCGCGATCAAGCTCGGCGACAGCACCTCGGAGCCGTTCCTGGGTCGCGACATGGGCCACCAGCGCAACTACTCCGAGGAGGTCGCCGCCGTCGTCGACGCGGAGACCAAGAAGCTGCTCGGCACGGCGCACCAGGAGGCCTTCGAGATCCTCGAGCTCAACCGCGACGTCCTCGACGCCCTGGTCCTCGAGCTCCTGGACAAGGAGACCCTCGACAAGGCCCAGATCGCCCGGGTCTTCGAGCCGCTGCGCCTGCACCCCAGGCGTCCGGCGTGGACCGGGTCGCCCGACCGCAACCCGTCGGCGATCCCGCCGGTCGAGATCCCCCAGGAGATCCGCGACCGGGTCCGTGACATCAACGGCACCGCGCCCGAGCAGGAGGAGGGCGGCATCGTCCTCACCCCGCCCGGCGCCGGCGGCGACACCCACGGCGACACCCTCGGCGGTGGCACCGACATCCCCCGACCCCCCACCCCGCCGGCGAGCTGAACGGACCCACGCGATGACGGACCCGATCAGCCTCGACGAGCGCGTGCTGCCCGCCTTCGACCATGCTCGGGCCGAGGCGGCCGTCCGCGAGCTGTTGCACGCCATCGGGGAGGACCCGGACCGCGAGGGCCTGGTCGACACCCCGGCCCGCGTCGCGCGGGCCTACGCCGAGCTGACCGCGGGACTGCGCCAGAGCCCCGAGGACGTCCTCACCACGACCTTCGACATCGGCCACGACGAGATGGTGCTGGTGCGCGACATCGAGCTGTGGTCGATGTGCGAGCACCACCTGGTGCCCTTCACCGGTGTCGCGCACGTCGGCTACATCCCGTCCGAGACCGGCAAGATCACCGGGCTGTCCAAGCTGGCCCGCGTCGTGGACGTCTTCGCCAAGCGTCCGCAGGTGCAGGAACGGCTCACCACCCAGGTCGCCGACGCCCTGATGGAGATCCTCGAGCCGCGCGGCGTGATCGTGGTGATCGAGGCCGAGCACCTGTGCATGACCATGCGCGGCGTGCGCAAGGCCGGCGCCCGCACCATCACGTCGGCGGTGCGGGGCATCATGCACAACGCGGCCACGCGCTCCGAGGCCATGGCGTTGATCCACTCGCGCCGATGACACGGCCCGCCCGGCCCCTGGTCATGGGGATCGTCAACGTCACCCCCGACTCCTTCAGCGACGGCGGCCTGTACGCCGACACGGCGTCGGCGCTGGCCCACGGCCGCGTGCTGCTGGACCAGGKCGCCGACATCCTCGACGTCGGCGGGGAGTCGACCCGTCCCGGGGCCACCCGTCCGGTGGTGGCCGAGGAGCTCGACCGGGTCGTACCGGTCATCTCCGGCCTGGCCGGCCTCGGCGCCGTGGTCTCCGTCGACACGATGCGCTCGGAGGTGGCCGCGGCGGCCCTCGACGCGGGCGCGCGGATCGTCAACGACGTGTCCGGGGGCCTGGCCGACCCCGCCGTCCTCGACGTGGTCGCCGCCTCGGACGCGACGTACGTCGCCATGCACTGGCGCGCCCACAGCGACCGGATGGCGGACTTCGCGACGTACGACGGTCCCGGTGGGGTCGTGGGTGCCGTCGTGGCC
>NZ_JBFUMD010000577.1:0-2152 GCF_054049555.1 Nocardioides sp. P5_C9_2 | reverse complement strand
GGTTGTCGACGACGAAGAAGCCGAGGTCCTCCAGCTCCTTGGCCGCCGTGCTGCGCCCGGCGCCCGTCATGCCCGTCACGATGACCAGCTCGGCCGGCTGCGGATCCATCAGTCCTCCTCGATCTCGCCCGTGGCGGTGTTGATCCGCGGGCCACCAGTCTTGCGGGTGGCGGCCGCGCCGGCGACCGCCTCCTTGATCGATGCCGCGGTGCGGGGGCCGATGCCCGGCACCAGGGCGATCTCGTCGGGGTCTGCCTCACGGAGCTTCTTGAGGGAGCCGAAGTGCTTGAGCAGGGTCTTGCGACGGACCTCCCCGAGTCCCGGGACGTCGTCGAGCACGCTCTCCACCATCGTCTTGGAGCGTCGGGAGCGGTGGTGGGTGATCGCGAACCGGTGGGCCTCGTCGCGCACCCGCTGCAGGAGGTAGAGCCCCTCGCTGGTGCGCGYCATGATCACCGGGTCCTCCTCGTCGGGCAGCCACACCTCCTCGAGCCTCTTGGCCAGCCCGCACACCGGGATGTCGTCGATGCCGAGCTCGGTGAGGGCCTGCTGGGCCGCCGCCACCTGGGGCGGCCCGCCGTCGACGACGACCAGCCCGGGGGCGTAGGCGAACTYGCGGGGCCGTCCGGTCTCGGGGTCGACCAGCATCGGGCCCGAGTCGGTGCTGACGGCCTCCGAGCGCGCCTGCTCGTCGAGGAGCCGGCGGAACCGGCGCGTGATGACCTGGTGCATGTGGGCGACGTCGTTCTGGCCGACCTGCTCCGCGCCGTCCTCGCCCCTGATCACGAAGCGGCGGTACTCCCCCTTGCGCGGCAGCCCGTCCTCGAAGACCACCATCGAGGCCACCACCTCGGTGCCCTGGAGGTTGGAGACGTCGTAGCACTCGATGCGCAGCGGCACCTCGTCGAGCCCCAACGCCTTCTGGATCTCCTCCAGGGCGCGGTTGCGGGTGGTCAGGTCGCTGGCGCGCTTGGTCTTGTGCAGCGCGAGCGCCTGCGACGCGTTGCGCCCGACGGTCTCCTGCAGGTCCAGCTTGGCCCCGCGTTGCGGGACCCGGATGGCCACCCGGCTCCCCCGGATGTCGCTGAGCAGGTCCTCGAGCACCTCGGCGTCGGGCGGCAGGGCGGGCACCAGCACCTCCCGGGGGATCGAGGAGGCGTCGTCGTCGGCCGCCGCCCCACCGTAGAGCTGGAGCAGGAACTCCTGCACCAAACCCGCGGTGTCGCTGTCGTCGGAGCGGTCGGCGACCCAGCCGCGCTGGCCACGGATGCGACCGCCGCGCACGTAGAAGATCTGCACCGCCACCTCGAGCGGGTCCTCGGCGAGCGCGATGACGTCGGCGTCGGTGCCATCGCCGAGCACCACAGCCTGCTTCTCCAGCGCCTTGCGCATCGCGCCGAGGTCGTCGCGCAGCCGGGCGGCCTTCTCGAAGTCCATCGCCTCGGAGGCGGCGTACATCTCGCGCTCGATGCGGCGCACGAAGGCGTTGGTGTTGCCGGCCATGAAGTCGCAGAAGTCCTCGACGATGCGCCGGTGCTCCTCGGGGGTGACGTTGCCGACGCAGGGCGCCGCGCACTTGTCGATGTAGCCGAGCAGGCACGGGCGGCCGATCTGGCTGGAGCGCTTGAAGACACCGTTGCTGCACGAGCGCATCGGGAAGACCCGCAGCAGCAGGTCGACGGTCTCGCGGATGGCCCAGGCGTGGCCGTAGGGCCCGAAGTAGCGCGTGCCCTTGCGCTTGGCCCCGCGCCCCACCATCACGCGAGGGAACTCGTCGCCCAGGGTGACCGCCAGCCAGGGGTAGGACTTGTCGTCGCGGTACTTGACGTTGAAACGCGGGTCGAACTCCTTGATCCAGCTGTACTCCAGCTGGAGGGCCTCGACCTCGGTCTTGACCACGGTCCACTCGACGCTCGCGCCGGTGGTGACCATGCTGGCGGTGCGCGGGTGCAGGTTGCCGATGTCCTGGAAGTACGACGACAGGCGCGGGCGCAGGCTCTTGGCCTTGCCGACGTAGATCACCCGTCCCTTGGCATCACGGAACCGGTAGACCCCCGGGTCGGTCGGGATCGACCCGGGCGCGGGTCGATAGGTGCTGGGGGTGGCCACACGACAACCCTACGGGCGGCCGGGGACAGTCCCGGAGGGGTGG
>NZ_JBFUMD010000576.1:0-2160 GCF_054049555.1 Nocardioides sp. P5_C9_2 | reverse complement strand
GTCACGGCGGGTGAGCCAGCCGGCGTACACGCCGTCCGCCGGCGCCGCACCGTCGACCGGCGTCGGGACGTTGGCGGTCGGGTAGCCCAGCTCGCGGCCGCGCTGGTCGCCCCGGACGACCATCCCACGCACGGTGAAGGAGCGGCCCAGTGCCTCCGCCGCACCCGCCACGTCGCCGGTGGCGAGGCACTGGCGGATGTAGGTCGAGCTCCACACCTGCGGGCCGCCGTCGAGGGCGATCCCCTCGACCTCGAAGTCGCGCGCCGCGCCCGCCTCGCGCAGCAGCGCCACGTCACCGGCGGCCCTCGAGCCGAAGCGGAAGTTGGCGCCGACCACGATGGCCCGGGCGTGCAGCGTGCCCACGAGGGTCCGGTCGATGAACTCCTCGGGGCTCCAGCCGGCGATCTCGCGGTCGAAGGGGATGACGAGCACCGCGTCGATGCCGGCCTCCTCGAGGAGCCGCGCGCGGGTCTCGATCGACGCCAGGATCGGCGGGGCGTGCTCGGGTCGCARCACCGCCATCGGGTGCGGGTCGAAGGTCACCACCACGACGGTGTCGACCCCGAGGTCACCGGCGGTGGCGCGGGCCTGGGCCAGGACGTGCCGGTGACCGAGGTGCACGCCGTCGAAGTTGCCGATCGTGACGACCGTGCGGCCGAGGTCGGTCGGCACGTCGTCGAAGGAACGCCAGATCTGCACGGGCGGCAGCCTACCGACGCCGCTAGCCGACGAAGACGGCCACCGGGCGCGCACCCGTGGCGGTCGGCTCGTAGAGGGCCAGGAAGGTGCCGTCGGGCGCGAACAGGGCGTGCTCCCCCGTCCCGGGCAGGACCAGGGCCAGCGGACGCCCGACGCGCACGTGGGCGGCGGCGTCCTCGTCGAGGTCGACCGCCGGGAAGGTCGCGCGCGCCGCGTCGGCGACGGGCAGCACCGACGGGGCGTCCGCGAGGTCCTCCAGGCTGCGGGCGACCGACAGGTCGAACGGTCCGACCGCCGTACGCCGCAGGGCGACGAGGTGGCCGCCGACGCCGAGCACGGCGCCGAGGTCGCGGGCGATGGCGCGGATGTAGGTGCCGCTTGAGCAGCGCACCGCGATGTCCACGTCGGCGCCGCGGACGTCGGTCACCTCGAGCTCGTGGATCGTCACCCGGCGTGCGGGCAGGTCGACGTCCTCGCCGTCCCGGACGCGCTGGTAGGCGCGCTTGCCGTCCACCTTGATCGCGGAGACGGCGGTGGGCTTCTGGTCGATCTCGCCGACGAACGTCGCCAGGACCTCGCGGACCCGCGCCTCGGTGATGTCGTCGGTCGCGGCGGTCGACGTCACCTCGCCCTCCGCGTCGTCGGTCGTCGTCGACGCGCCGAGGCGGATCGTCGCGTCGTAGCGCTTCTCGGTCAGCATCAGGTGGCCGAGCAGCCGGGTGGCCCTGTTGACGCCGAGGACCAGCACGCCGGTGGCCATGGGGTCCAGGGTGCCGGCGTGGCCGACCTTGCGGGTCCCCAGTGCCCGGCGGGTGCGAGCCACGACGTCGTGCGACGTCATCCCGCCGGGCTTGTCGACGACGACCAGCCCGTCAGCGACGGGCGTCGTCACGTGTCGCGCTCGTCGTCGTCCCAGACGTCGTCGTCCGCGGCCAGGTCGTCGTCCTCGCGCGGCTTCTTGTAGGGGTCCTCCTCGCCCGCGTACGCCGTGCCACGGCGGGCCGCGGCCTCCTCGTCGAGGGCCCTCGCCCGCGCGAGCACCTCGTCGAGGGCGCGGGCGCTCTCCGGGAGCGCGTCGGGGATGAAGGTGAGCGTCGGGACGATGCGCATGCCGAGCTGCTTGGCGACCTCGGAGCGGATCACGCCCTTGGCCGACTCGAGCGCGGCGGCGGTGCTCTCGCGCTCCTCGTCGGCACCGAGGACGGTGTAGAAGATCGACGCCTGCTGGCTGTCACCGGTGACGCGGACGTCGGTGACGGTGACGAACCCGAGGCGCGGGTCCTTGATCCGGCGCTCGAGCATCTCGGCGACGATGACCTGGATGCGGTCGGCGATCTTGCGGACGCGGGGGTTGCTCATGGTTCCACTCTCTCAAACGCCGACCGGGCACTTCCGGTGCGCTCCCGGAGGCCGACCGGGCACTTCGGTCCTCGTACGAGGACCGAAGTGCCCGGTCACTGC
>NZ_JBFUMD010000575.1:0-2170 GCF_054049555.1 Nocardioides sp. P5_C9_2 | reverse complement strand
TCCAGGACGTCCCGACGGAGGTCTTCGACGGCGTTCTCGACAGCAACCTCAAGGGGTCCGTCAACCTCCTGCGCCACGTCCTCCCGGTGCTCCGCGAGCAGGGGACCGGCAGCGTGGTGCTGGTCGGCTCGCTGATCGGTCACATCGCGGTCCCCGACATGGCGGCCTACGTGCTCTCCAAGTGGGGCGTCCGGGGCCTCGTGCGGCAGCTGCGGGTCGACAACCGGGACCGTCCCGGCCTGCGCTTCGGCTACGTCTCACCGGGCGGCGTCGACACCCCGATCTACGACCAGGCGGCGACCTACGGCGATGCCGTCGGCCGTCCGCCCTTCCCGGTCCAGTCACCCGAGCGCGTCGCCCGGCAGGTGCTCGCCACCGCGGCCCACCCGTGGCGCGGCGGCCAGACCTCGGCGGCCAACCACGTGATCCGGTTCGGGTTCACCACCCTGCCGGGGGTCTACGACCGGCTGGTGGGACCGCTGTTCCGCGTGGCCGCCCAGGACCTGGTGCGCGAGGTGGCCCTCGGGCCGGGCAACGTCCTGGTGACGCGGCAGGAGCACAATGCGCTGCGGGGCAGCCACGGCAACGCCCTGGCCGGGATCGGCCGCAACCTGGCCGAGCTGGCCCGTCGACGGAGGGAACGCGTCTGATGCACGACGCAGTGGTGGTGGGGGCCGGACCCAACGGCCTGGTCGCGGCCAACCGGCTGCTGGACGCCGGCTGGTCGGTGCTCCTGCTGGAGGCGCAGCCCGATGTGGGCGGCGCCGTGCGCAGCGACCGCGAGCTGCACCCCGACTTCGTGCACGACACCTTCAGCGCGTTCTACCCGCTCGCGGCCTCCTCGCCGACGATCGGCTCCTTCGACCTCGAGGACCACGGGCTGACGTGGCGGCACGCCCCGGCCGTGCTCGGGCACCCGTTCCCCGACGGCACGTGGGCGATGCTGCACCACGACCGCGAGGCGACCGCCGCCGGGCTCGAGGCGCTGCACCCCGGCGACGGGGTGGCCTGGCTCGAGCTGTGCGGGCAGTGGGACCGCGTCGGCCCGCACCTCATCGGAGCGCTCCTCACCCCGTTCCCGCCGGTGCGCCACGGCGTGGGGATGCTGGCAGCGCTGCGGCACGTGGGGGGCCTCGGCTTCGTCAAGACGCTGCTCACCCCGGTCGCCGAGCTCGGCCGGCAGCGCTTCGGCGGCGAGGCGGCGCGCGTGCTGCTGGCCGGCAACGCCGCGCACGCCGACATCCCGCTGGACGCGCCCGGCTCGTCGCTGCTGGGGCTGCTGCTGGCGATGATGGGCCAGACCGTCGGGTTCCCCGTCCCGGAGGGTGGGGCGGGGGAGCTCACCCAGGCACTGGCCCGGCGGTTCCGGGCCGGCGGTGGCGAGATCCGCACGGATGCCGAGGTCACGCGCGTCGAGGTGGCCGCGGGACGTGTCGCGGCCGTCCGGACCGCGGACGGTGAGCGGTACGCCGTACGCCGGGCCGTGGTGGCCGACGTCCTGGCGCCCACCCTCTACACGCGGCTGCTGGACCCGGCCGACGTGCCCGACAGGGTGACGAGGGCGTTGGGCACCTTCGAGCTCGACCCCGGCACGGTCAAGGTCGACTGGGCCCTGGCCGGCGTCGTCCCGTGGACGGGGGCACCCGAGCGGGCGCCCGGGACGGTGCACGTGGCCGACTCGGTGGCGGACATGAGCCTGGCGATGAGCCAGGTGCAGGCCGGGGCCGTGCCGGCCTCGCCCTTCATGCTCACCGGCCAGATGACCTCGTCGGACCCGTCGCGCTCGCCCGCCGGCACCGAGTCCTTCTGGGCCTACACCCACGTCCCGCAGCGGGTGTCGTACGACGCGGGGGAGTCCGGCATCCGGGGGACGTGGGACGCCGACGACTGCGAGCGGATGGCCGACCGGATGCAGGCCCGCCTCGAGCGCCTGGCACCCGGGTTCGGCGACCGGGTGGTGGCGAGGCGGGTGCTGGGTCCGCGAGAGATGGAGGCGCGGGACGCCAACCTGGTCGGCGGGGCCCTCAACGGCGGGACCGCGCAGCTGCACCAGCAGCTGGTGTTCCGTCCCGTCCCGGGGCTGGGTCGCGCCGAGACCCCGGTGCGGGGTCTCTACCTGGGCTCGGCGTCCGCCCACCCGGGTGGCGGCGTGCACGGGGCCTGCGGGGAC
>NZ_JBFUMD010000574.1:0-2173 GCF_054049555.1 Nocardioides sp. P5_C9_2 | reverse complement strand
GTGCCGGCGCGCACGCATGCCCCGGCCGCACCCTGGGCCTCGCCCTCCTGCGGGACCTCGCATCATGGACGGGGCGGCGCTCCATCTCGTTGGCTGCGTCCGTCACAATCGACCAGAGCAGGGGGATATTGCCAAAGCCTGCATCGCTCGCAGTCGAGCTCTGGGAGGGGTCTGACTCATGACCGATGGGTCTGCGCTCCAGTACGTGTCGCAGGATGCCGCCGTGTCGCCGGCCGCGTCACGCCTCACCGCGACCATCCTCGACACTGCCACACCGCTGGACCAGGCGTACGAACAGGTGGCCGCTCACCTGCTCACCTCCACGCGCGTGGAGTCAGTCACCGCTGCTCTGACGACGTTCGCGCCCGAAGAGGCGTCGGCCTGGACGCATCTCGGACAGCGCGCCTACATCCGCGAGTGGTTGCGCCCAGGCGCCCGGTGTTCGGTCGCCCCCGCCCCTGGCGCCGGGCCAGAGGCCACCCTGTCGATGCCATGGGTGTCTCAACACGGTCGCCGCGCAGTCGTCGCGGTACCTGACGCTCACCTCCTGCCGCCGGACGCTGAGCAGGACCGGCGGGAGCTCGCTACGTGCGGCATCCGCAGCATGGTGGTCGGAATCCAGGTGGCCGACGGGGTGGTGTACGGCAGCCTGGCCATGGGGGGCACTGCGCACGGCCCGTGGTCGGACGAGAGTGTTGCGGACTTTCGACTGCTCCATGCGGCCCTCACGTCCCGCATCGCCCTGGAGCAGGCCCGCCGCTCCCTCGCGGACGCGGTGGCGGCGGGGGCCCAGACCCGTGAGGCGCAGCAGCACTTCTTCGCCTCGATCGGCCACGAGCTGCGCACTCCTCTCACCGCGATCGTCGGCTACACCGAGATGCTCGTCGACGAGGCCGAGCAGCACGATGCGGACCCGTTCGCCGAGGCCGTGGGTCGTGACGGCGGGGTCATCCTGCGGGCCTGCGAGCAGCTGATGGCCGTCGTCGAGGACCTGCTGACCGCCGGCCGCACGATGGGCACCGAGGAGGCTCGCGAGAGCCTCGAGGTGGCCGCCGCGGTGGAGGACGTCCTGCACTGGCACCGCGCCACGGCACGCGCCTCCGACGTGAGCCTCCGCTGCTCGATCCCGCCCGGCGAGACCGTGTGGGCCCACGCGGCCGGCTTCCGGCAGGTGCTGTCCAACCTGATCGGCAACGCCGTGGTGCACAACCCGGGCGGCTCGGTCGAGGTCTCGACCCGGGCCCTGCGCGGGGAGTCCGGCGAGCCCCGGCTGCGCGTCATCGTCCGGGACACCGGCGCCGGCCTGACGCCCGATGAGCTGCGCGACGTGTTCGACCCGTTCGTCCGGTTCGCCCGTCCGGGCGTGAAGGGCACGGGTCTCGGCCTCTCGCTGTCCCGCTCCCTCGCCGAGCGCGACGGCGGCACGGTGGACGCCCAGTCCACCCCCGGGCGTGGCTCRGCGTTCTGGATCGAGCTGCCCGTCACCGACGGCCGCCTCGCCTGACCGTCCACGCGGGGCCAGGCCGCGGCACCGTATCGACGACTGGCCGATTCCTCGCAGCCAGCGGCGCTCATGTAGCATTCCACGCGCTTGGCCAGGTAGCTCAGTTGGTACGAGCGACCGACTGAAAATCGGTAGGTCGGCGGTTCGACCCCGCCCCTGGCCACACGCACGCGAAGCGCCCGGTCACGTCCCGACCGGGCGCTTCGCTGTCGATGACGGCGGCTGACGGCGGCGGTGGGAGCCGACCACGCGTGGTTCAGGCGAGCCRCTCGCCCAGCAGCTCGATGAACTCGTCGGCCATGGCCAGCTGACGGACCAGTTGGGCGCGGCGCTCGGCGGCCTCGGTCAGGACGCCGGCCAGACGCTCGCGCCCGTCAGCTGCGCCGGCCTCCTCCCCGCACTCCAGCGCCTCGATGTCCCGCATGACGGCGCTCATCTGCTCCAGGGTGAAGCCGAGGGGCTTCATCCGCCGGATCACCAGGATCCGCTCCACGTCGCCCTCGGTGTAGAGGCGGAACCCGCCCTCGGAGCGGCCCGACGGCCGGAGCAGGCCGACCTCCTCCCAGTGCCGCAGGCTGCGCAGCGACAGCTCGGTCCGTGCGGCGACCTCGCCGATGTGCATGGCGGGGGTGGGTTCGCCGGTCACAGGGCCCTCTCTCACGACCGACG
>NZ_JBFUMD010000573.1:0-2192 GCF_054049555.1 Nocardioides sp. P5_C9_2 | reverse complement strand
GGACAACCCGAACTCGCGCTGGTTGAGGAGGTTGACCTCGACGAGGGCTCGGGTCTCGTCGACGACATCGCCCACGAGAGGGGCGTGCAGGAGGATCCGCGGCAGGTGTGCGCCCACGGTCACCCAGACCACACCGCGGGTCGTGTCGAGCGGGAGGTCCCCGTCGTCGTCCCACTGGGGTTGCTCGTCCTGCAAGTCACGCACCGCCAGGTCGACGACGGCCCGGACATGATCGGGACCGGCGGGGTGGACCGCTTCGTCGGGCTGGACCGCTCCACCGTCCCGCGGCTTCGGCGGGACGACGCGGTCCTCGGCGACGGCGGGCTCGTCGAGCAGTCCGTCCTCGGACAGGTACGCCGGGTGCATCACGGCGTACACCTCGCGCAGGGCTCGGACCATCATCACGGCCGCGCGGTCGGCCTCGCGCTGCTCGAGGTCGACCCAGTAGTTGCTCGACTCGTCCGGGCCGTCCTGCGGATCGTCGTACGACGGAGCGTCGAATCCGATGGCCACCAAGGACTCGTGCTGGCCCTCGTCCAGCAGGTACGCGTCGGCGAGATGCACGTTGCTCGCAGCCTCGACCCGCATCCACCCGGCGCCGGCCAGTGCCTGACAGTAGGGAGCCGTCCCGACCTCGACCTCGTCCGGCACCTCGATGAGCAACACCTCGTCGTCCCCCAGCCCGGCCAGCCGATCGGCCAGTCGCTGGCGGAACTTCCGCCACGCCGTCTCCACCGCGTCGTCCCAGCGACGCTCCAGCTCTCCACTCATCTCGACCCCGATCCGGGCCGCCCCCGCGACCCTGCCCTGCCGAACCTAGGGACGACCACCGACAGTTCAGGACGGACGGTCTAGACAACGAGGCTGATGCGATCAGACCAGGCTCACACACCCCGCCGTCGAGCACCGCTGCTCTTGCTCGCAGAGGACCGCGCTCGGTCACGATCGATGATCTCCTCAGAGGGCAAGCGGTCGGACGAGTCCGTACGACGAGCCGGCGGCGGGACTGCCTCCGGTCGTCGTACGCCCGACGTCACGAGGGTCGTGACTACGCTCGCCGCATGAGCGCAGCCGTGCCCACCTCGCTGCCCGCACTGGTGGAGAGGGCGGAGGCGCTCCTGCGCCGGTCGGAGCGGGTGGTGCTCGGCATCACCGGGGCTCCGGGTGCCGGAAAGTCCACCCTGGCCGAGCTGCTCCTCACCCGCCTGCGTGACTCGCTCGGGCCGGAGGCCGTCGGCCACCTGCCCATGGACGGCTTCCACCTCGCCGACGTCCAGCTCGACCGCCTCGGGCGGCGTGACCGCAAGGGCGCTCCGGACACGTTCGACGTCGCCGGCTACGTGGCGACGCTGCGGCGTCTGCGCGACGAGGCCGACCGCACGCTGTACGCACCCGGCTTCGCGCGTGACCTCGAGCAACCCCTCGCCGCTGCCATCGCGATCCCACCGTCCGCGCGGCTCCTCGTCACGGAGGGCAACTACCTGCTCCTGCCCACCGGCGGCTGGGAGCGCGCGCGTCCCCTCCTGACCGAGGTCTGGTTCACCGAGGTCGACGAGGACGTCCGCCGCGACCGTCTGGTCCGTCGGCACGAACAGTTCGGCAAGTCGCCCGAGTCCGCCCGCGCCTGGGTCGAGCGGGTCGACGAGCCCAACGCACGGCTGGTGGCCGCGACCCGCAGCGCGTCCGACCTCATCGTGCCGCTCCCGCCCTTCGCTGGTTGAAGTGCGGGGGAGGATGCGTGCCATGACTGCTCCTCGGTTCCTCGCGCTCGCGCTGGTGCTCTGCCTCGGCGCATGCGCGGGGGGCGAGGCGAGCGACGACGGGACCGCGCTGCTCCGCAACGAGACGGGGCGCGACGACCTCCGTGTGTTCGTGCTGGACGGCGCCGGCCGGCCCTTCATTGACGCGGCGCTGGACCCCGCCTTCCGGTTCGACACGCAGTTCACCGATCGCGAGCGGCAGTGCCTGGTGGCCGGTGACGGCTCGTTCGAGGTGCGTGACGCCGACGGCGCGGTGGTGGTCGAGCACGACTTCGCCGTCCGGCCCGTGTGCGAGCGCGAGGTGCTCGAGCTCACCGGCGACGGCGACCTCGTGTGGGTCGACCAGCGCTAGCCGCGCAAGCGGACGGCGAACGCCGCGACTCGTGGCCCCACCTACCCAGGGGCCACGAGTCGCGGAGCTCAGGCGAGCAC
>NZ_JBFUMD010000572.1:0-2200 GCF_054049555.1 Nocardioides sp. P5_C9_2 | reverse complement strand
GGGCCTGAGCACCACCGGGCTCGCCCAGTGGTGGCTAGACGTGACACGGTGAAGGCAGTTCGTCACGCCCACCCCGGCGCGCAGGCGTGGGGCGCTCGGCGGGCCCGCGAACTGCCCGCGTCGTGCACGCCGGGCGGGCTCAGCGCAGCGGCACGAAGCGGTAGCCGCCGTGCTCGGTGACCACGGGCCCGGGCATGACGACGAGGGTCATCCGGCCGGCGACCGGGATGACCAGGCGACCGGCAGGGCCCAGCTGCTGCACCAGCTCGTCCGGGAGGGACCGCGGCTCCGCCGAGACCAGGATCCGGTCGTACGGCGCGTGGTCCGGGTCGCCGAGCACGCCCGGCGTGGCCTGCCGGATCCGCGCCCAGGGCTGGCGGGTGGCCGCGAGACGGGTCGTTCCGAACGTGACAAGCGCGGGCTCCAGCTCGACGCCGAGGATCTCGCCGGCGGGGCCGACCAGGTGGGCGAGCAGCGCCGTCGTCCATCCCGATCCCGAACCCACGTCGAGGACGCGGTGGCCCGGATGCACCTCGAGCAGCCGCAGCATGGCGTCGACGGTGCGCGGCTGCGAGTTCGTCTGGCCGGCCGCGATCAGGAGCGGGCCGTCGTGCGCGGCCCGTCGGCGCACGGACGCCGGCAGGAACCCCGTCCGTGGGTGGGCGGCGAAGGCTGCCTCGACGGCGTCCATGCCTTCGAGTCTGGCCCGGACGGCGCGAGACGGCCACCCCTGGGGGGAGGGGGTGGCCGTCTCGGCCCGGGGGGAGAGACACGTCCCTGCTACCGCCCGGTGCCCCAGGTGACATGGTCGACCGGGGGCACGCGGAACGGTTCTACCGCATGCCCGGGCGACGCGTGGCTCGCTTGACGAGATCTTGAGGTCAGGCCCGATCGCCGCGGGGCGGCTCTGCCCGATCGCCGCGGGGCGGCTCTGCCCGATCGCCGCGGGGCGGCTCTGCCCGATCGCCGCGGGGCGGCTCTGCCCGATCGCCGCGGGGCGGCTCTGCCCGATCGCCGCGGGGCGGCAGCGGCACGAACATCGACGTCCGCGCGGCGTACTCCGGGTAGCCGGGCCGCTGCATCATGGTCCGCTCGAGCAGCCGGGCCCCGGTCGCGTAGGCCAGGAACCAGGTCATCGCGATCGGCGCGACCACGGTGAGCAGCCCGGCCAGCCAGCCGGTGGCCAGCGCCCCGGCCAGCCAGATCCCCCACCAGACGCACGCGTCGCCGAAGTAGTTGGGGTGCCGCGTGTAGCGCCACAGCCCCCGCTCCATCACCGGCGGCTTGCTGTCCTTGGGCAGTGCCTTGTACGCCGCCAGCTGGGCGTCGCCGACCGACTCGAACACGAGCCCGACCAGCCAGACGACGGCGCCGAGGGCGACGAGCCAGGTCCAGCGGACGTCGTACGCGCCGGCGACCATGATCGGCAGCGAGATGACGAACGCCGCGAGCGCCTGGACCAGGAACACCTTGCGGACCGCGAGGGAGAAGCCGCCGTCGCCGAGGAGCTCCGCGTAGCGCGGGTCCTCGCCGTGTCCGCGCGAGCGCTTGCCGATGTGCCAGGCCAGACGCCCGCCCCAGACGGTCACCAGGCCGGCGAGCAGCCAGGAGTGCCAGTCGGCGGACCAGGCGGCGACGGCGATCGCGACGGCGACGAACATCAGCCCCCACGCAACGTCGACGACGGCGACCCGGCCGACCTTGCGGCTGACGACGACCGTCACCCCCATCACCGCCGCGACGGCGGCGAGTGCGATGAGGGCGGCGGTCACCACGAGCGGACGGCCGGCAGGGTGTGCGCGGCGCCGGGTCGCACGGCGAGGATCTGGTCGACGCCCATCCGGCCGTCGCGGAAGGCCATCGCCCCGCCCACGAGGTAGAGCCGCCAGACGCGCACGACCTCCTCGCCGACGAGCTCGGTGAGCCGCGGCAGGTTGGCCTCGAAGCGCTCCAGCCACCCGGCCACGGTGAGGACGTAGTGCTCGCGCATGCCGTGCACGTCGCGCACCTCGAGGCCGCCGGCCTCGATCATGGCGACGGTCTCGCCGACCGGGCGCATGTGCATGTCCGGGGCGATGAACGACTCGATGAAGGGGCCACCGCCCGGGTGCTTGCCGCCGTTGCGGCCCTCCCGCGACATCTGCTGGACGAGCACGCGCCCGCCGGGGCGGACGGAGCGGTGCAGCACCGAGACGTACGT
>NZ_JBFUMD010000571.1:0-2227 GCF_054049555.1 Nocardioides sp. P5_C9_2 | reverse complement strand
CCGGTCACCTGTGCGACGTGATCGCTGTGACGTCGGCGCGCGACACCGAGGTCGTGCGTCGCGCCGTCACGCAGGGGGTCGTGCTGTACCTGCTGAAGCCGTTCTCGTACGCCATGTTCCGTTCCAAGCTCGAGCACTACGCGGCGTACCGCGCACAGCTGGCCGGCATCGACGACGACGTGGTGCAGGACGAGGTCGACCAGGTCTTCGGCGCCCTCCGCACCCGCTCGGGCGCCGCCGAGCTGCCCAAGGGCCTCGGTCCCGAGACGCTGCGCCAGATCACCGAGGCGCTGCGCGACCCCGACGCGTCGGAGGGGCTGTCGGCGTCCGAGGTCGGCACCGTGGTCGGCGCCTCGCGGGTCACCGCGAGGCGCTACCTCGAGCACCTCGCCGACCAGGGCCAGGTGGTGCGCTCACCGCGGTACGGCGGCGGCGGCAGGCCCGAGGTGGCCTACCGGTGGCGCCGCTGATCAGCCGAGAACGAGACCGGGGTAGAGCGGGTGCTTGTCGAGCATCTCGCCGCTCGCCGCCCTGGTCCGCTCGGCCACGCCGTCGCCGAGGACGTACGACGCCTTGGACGGACCGCCTGCCTTGGTGGTGCCGGCCTYGGTGTTGCTGAGGACGTCGACGATGAGCTCGGCGACCGTGTCGAACTCGTCGTGGCCGAAGCCCCGCGTGGTGAGCGCCGGGGTGCCGAGACGGATGCCCGAGGTGTACCAGGCACCGTTGGGGTCACCCGGGATCGAGTTGCGGTTCGTCACCACGCCGGCGTCGAGCAGCGCCGACTCGGCCTGTCGCCCGGTGAGGCCGAAGCCCGACACGTCGAGCAGCACGAGGTGGTTGTCGGTGCCGCCGGTGACCAGGCGGGCGTCGCGCTTGAGGAAGCCGTCGGCCAGGGAGTGGGCGTTGTCGGCGATCTGCTGGGCGTAGGCCTGGAAGGAGCTCTGGCGGGCCTCGGCGAACGCCACGGCCTTGGCGGCCATCACGTGCGAGAGCGGCCCGCCGAGCACCATCGGGCAGCCGCGGTCGACGTCGGCCGCGAACTCCTCCTGCGCCAGCACCATGCCGCCGCGCGGGCCGCGCAACGACTTGTGGGTCGTGGTGGTCGTGACGTGGGCGAAGGGGACGGGGTCCTCCTCGCCGGTGAAGACCTTGCCGGCCACCAGCCCGGCGAAGTGCGCCATGTCGACCATGAGCACCGCGCCGACCTCGTCGGCGATCTCGCGCATCTTCGCGAAGTTGACCCGTCGCGGGTACGCCGAGTAGCCGGCCACCAGCACGAGCGGCTTGAACTCGCGCGCCTTGGCGGCGACCGCGTCGTAGTCGAGCAGCCCGGTCTCCGGGTCGGTACCGTACTGCTGCTGGTGGAACATCTTGCCGCTGATGTTGGGACGGAACCCGTGCGTGAGATGCCCACCCGCGTCGAGCGACATGCCCAGGAGTCGCTGGTTGCCCAGCTCGCCGCGCAGGGTCTCCCAGTCGGCCTCGGTCAGCTCGTTGACGTTCTTGGCCTGCATCTTCTGCAGGTACGGCGACTCCACGCGGTTGGCGAGGATGGACCAGAAGGCGACCAGGTTCGCGTCGATGCCGGAGTGCGGCTGGACATAGGCGTACGGCGCGCCGAACAGCTCACGGGCGTGCTCGGCCGCGAGGGACTCGACCGTGTCGACGTTCTGGCAGCCCGCGTAGAAGCGGTGCCCGACGGTGCCCTCGGCGTACTTGTCGGAGAGCCAGGTGCCCATGGTGAGCAGCACCGCGGGCGAGGCGTAGTTCTCCGAGGCGATGAGCTTGAGCGAACCACGCTGGTCGGCCAGCTCCTGGCGCGTCGCGTCGGCGATGCGCGGCTCGACGGCGCCGATCACCTCGAGGGCCTGGGTGTACGCGCTGCTGATGAGGGAGTCCGTCATGGCGCCAGCCTAGAGGCCCGGGTGCTTCTGCAGCGCACGGCGTCCACGTCGGGCTACCGTGCCCACACCGACGAGAGGTGGCCCCGTGAAGGCACGTTCCTGGGCCCTGGTGGCCGTGGCTGGTCTGGCCACCGCGCTGCTGCCCGTCTCGGCCGCCATCCCCTCCGCACCCGCGGCCCCGACGGAGTCGACGACGATCGAGGTCACCGGCACCGCGTGGCTCTCTCCGACGTTCGACCCCGCGATCACCCGCTACGCCGTGCACCCCGCCTCGGACGGCACGATCCACGTCGACGTCCCCGGCGCACAGGCGGTGTGGT
>NZ_JBFUMD010000570.1:0-2232 GCF_054049555.1 Nocardioides sp. P5_C9_2 | reverse complement strand
AGTGCCTTCATCCGCTCGGCCAGCCGGCGGCTGAAGTCCTCGGCCACGTCGGCGTGGACGTAGAAGCGGTTGGCCGCCGTGCACGCCTCGCCGGCGTTGCGCATCTTGGCGATCATCGCGCCCTCGATCGCGGCGTCCAGGTCGGCGTCCTCGAAGACCAGGAACGGCGCGTTGCCGCCCAGCTCCATCGAGCAGTTGACGACCTGGTCGGCCGCCTCCTTGAGCAGCACCCGACCCACCTCGGTGGAACCGGTGAAGGAGAGCTTGCGGACCCGCGGGTCGTGCACCATCGCCGAGACCACCGCACCCGAGCGGCGGGCCGGCAGCACCGACACCACGCCCTCTGGGACGCCGGCGTCGGCCAGGATCCTGGCCATCAGCAGCGCCGTCAGGGGCGTGTCCGAGGCGGGCTTGAGGATCACCGTGCAGCCCGCGGCAAGCGCCGGGCCGATCTTGCGGGTCGCCATCGCGGCCGGGAAGTTCCACGGCGTCACCAGCACCGCGATGCCCACCGGCTGCTGGAGCACCAGGATCCGGTTGGCGCCCGACGGGGCGGTCATCACCGAGCCCGCGGCGCGCACGGCCTCCTCGGCGTACCAGCGGAAGAACTCCGCGGCGTACGCCGTCTCCCCGCGCGCGTCGGGCAGCGCCTTGCCGTTCTCCAGGGAGATCAGGTGAGCGATCTCGTCGGCCCGCTCCGTCATCAGCTCCCACGCCTTGCGGAGGATCTCGGCCCGCTCGCGCGGGGAGGTCGCCGCCCACGAGGCGGCGGCGGCGTCGGCCGCGTCCACGCACGCCAACGCGTCCTCGACGGTCCCGTTGGCCACCGAGGTGATCACCTGGCCGGTCGCGGGGTCGAGCACGTCGAAGCGACCGCCGTCGGAGGCGGCGCGCTCCTTGCCGCCGACCCACAGGTCGAGCGGCAGGTCGGCGACGGAGGAGAGGGAGAAGTCAGCCACGGGGAGTGCCTTTCACGGATCAGTACGGGTTGGTGACGAAGAGCTCCTGCGCCGGGAAGAGCGTGAGGATGCGGGGACCGTCCTCGGTGATGACGATCTCCTCCTCGATGCGGGCGGCGGAGAGGCCGTCGGAGGCCGGGCAGTAGGTCTCGAGGGCGAAGACCATGCCGACCTTGAGCTCGACCGGCTCCTTCATCGAGTTGAGGCGGGAGATGATCGGCCGCTCGTGCAGCCCGAGGCCGAGGCCGTGGGCGAACTGGAGCCCGAAGGCCTCCATCTCGCTGCCGAAGCCGAACTCCTCGGCCTTGGGCAGCAGCGCGGCGACCTCGTCGGTGCCGACACCGGCCTTGATGCCGTCGATGCCGCGGTCCATCCACTCGCGCGCCTGGGTGTAGGCGTCACGCTGCGCCGGGGTCGAGCTGCCGACCGCGAAGGTGCGGTAGTAGCAGGTCCGGTAGCCGTTGAAGGAGTGGATGATGTCGAAGAACGCCTGGTCACCCGGGCGGATCAGGCGGTCGGTGAAGTTGTGCGGGTGCGGGTTGCAGCGCTCGCCGGAGATCGCGTTGACGGCCTCGACCTGGTCGGAGCCCATCTCGTAGAGCCGCTTGTTGGCCAGCGCCACGATCTCGTTCTCGCGCACGCCGGGCTTCAGCGCCTCGGTGATGTCCTGGTAGACCCCGTCGACCATCGCGGCCGCCTGGTTGAGCAGCATGATCTCGTCGCCGCTCTTGATGCAGCGCGCGTCGAGCATCAGCTGCTGGGCGTCGACGACGGTGAGCCCCTGGCGCTGCATCTCGAAGAGGAACGGCGGCTCCACGATGTCCATGCCGACCGGCATGTCGGCGACGCCGGCCTCGGTGAGCAGCGACTTGATCTCCGCAACCGCGTCGACCATCAGCCCCACCGAGGGCGCGACCGCGCCGCGGAAGCCGAGGAAGCCGGCGCGATAGTTCTCCTCCGGCACCCACTGCGAGTAGATCTTGTGGTGCTTGACCGCCGACCCGAAGTCCCACAGCACCGGGTCCTTGCCGCGGGCCAGCAGCGCGTAGCGGATCATCTTGTCGCCGAGCGCGCCGCCGATCCAGGTCTGGGTCGTGTAGCGGATGTTGTAGAAGTCGAAGAGCAGGAACGCGCCGCACTCGCTGCTGTCCAGGGCCTCCTTGGCCCGTGCGATGCGGTAGCGCCGCAGCCGGTCGAAGTCGACGCGCTCCTCGTAGTCGACGCCCATGTGGCCCGGCGCGGCCAGCGGGCGGTCCGGCGTACTCATGCTCAG
>NZ_JBFUMD010000569.1:0-2232 GCF_054049555.1 Nocardioides sp. P5_C9_2 | reverse complement strand
GAAGTTCAAGGAGGTCTCCCGCGCCTACGAGGTCCTCTCCGACCCGCAGAAGCGGGCGGCGTACGACCGTGGCGGCGATCCGTTCGGCGGCGGCGCGGCCGGCTTCGGCCAGGGCCAGGGCTTCTCGTTCACCGACATCATGGACGCGTTCTTCGGCGGCGGCGCCCCCGGTGGTGGCGGCGGTGCCCAGGGCCGCGGTCCGCGGCAGCGGATGCGCCGCGGCCAGGACGCCCTGATCCGGCTCGACGTCGAGCTCGCCGAGGCCGCCTTCGGCACGACCAAGGACCTCAAGGTCGACACCGCGGTCGTCTGCACGACCTGCCACGGCGACGGCGCGTCGCCCGGCACCACACCGATCACCTGCGAGACCTGCCGTGGTGCCGGTGAGGTCGCCCAGGTGCAGCGCTCCTTCCTCGGCGAGATCCGCACCCTGCGCCCCTGCGCTGCGTGCCGCGGGTTCGGCCAGATCATCCCCGACCCCTGCCGCGAGTGCTCCGGCGACGGCCGGGTGCGGTCGCGCCGCAGCCTCACCGTCAAGATCCCGGCCGGTGTCGACCACGGCACCCGGGTGCAGCTCAGCGACCAGGGCGAGGTCGGCCCCGGAGGCGGTCCGCCCGGAGACCTCTATGTCGAGATCCACGTCGACGCGCACCCGACCTTCACCCGGCACGGCAACGACCTGCACTGCACGGTGACGCTGCCGATGACCGCGGGCGCGCTCGGCACGACGCTCACCCTGCCGCTGCTCGAGGCCGATCTGGGGACCGACGAGGACTCCGAGGTCCGCACCGACTACGACCTCGAGATCAAGCCCGGCACCCAGTCCGGGAGCGAGCACGTCCTGCGCGGGTTCGGGGTCCCCGGGCTGCGGGGCGGTCGGGGCGACCTCATCGTCACGGTGGTCGTCGACACCCCGACGCGGCTCGACGAGCGCCAGGAGGAGCTGCTCCGCGAGCTCGCCGCGATCCGCGGCGAGGAGTCGCCGGACGGGGCCGTCCGGGCGGCGCAGAAGTCGGTGTTCGGTCGACTGCGCGACGCGTTCAACCCCCACTGATCCGGCAGCACCCATGAGTCTTCCCGTCCACCTCGTCGCGTCGCTCGCGGGTGTCGCCGTCGGCGCCGTCGTCGAGGTGACCGGCGACGAGGCGCACCACGCCGTCGCCGTACGCCGCCTGCGCGTCGGTGAGCAGGTCGTGCTGACCGACGGCGAGGGTCGCTCGATCACCGGCTCGGTCGCCTCGACCGGCAAGCGCGTGTTCGGCGTCGAGGTCGGGTCCGTGGTCTCGGTCGACCGGCCGGCTCCCGCCTTCACCGTGGTGCAGGCGCTGCCCAAGGGCGAGCGCGGTGAGCTTGCCGTCGAGGTGCTCACCGAGGTGGGCGTCGACGTGGTCGTCCCGTGGGCCGCCTCGCGGTCGGTGGCGGTGTGGAAGGGCGAGCGTGCGGTGAAGTCGCACGCCAGGTGGCAGGCCACCGCCCGTGAGGCCGGCAAGYAGTCCCGCCGCTCCTGGTTGCCGACCGTGACCCCGCTGGCCTCGACCGACTCCGTCCGCGACCTGGTCGCCGACGCCGACCTGGCCGTGGTGCTCCACGAGGGCGCCACCGTGCCGCTGACGGGCGTCGACGTCCCGGCCGCGGGGAGGGTCGTCGTGGTGGTCGGCCCCGAGGGCGGGATCGCCCCGGACGAGCTCGCGCTGCTCGAGGCCGCCGGCGCCGTCACCGTCCGCCTCGGGGACGAGGTGCTGCGTACCTCGACCGCCGGGGTCGTCGCCGTCGCCGCGCTGCTCTCCCGCACCGACCGCTGGCGCTGACCGGGCGGTTTCGTCGCGCTGGATGGGACGAGCGCGACAGAAGTGCCCGGTCGGCCCATCCCAGCGCGCCGGACATGCCCGGTCAGCGCAGGGTGAAGTCCTTGCTGTCCTCGTGCGGTCCGGCACCCTCGGCTCCGCCGGAGGCGTCGTCGGTGCGGGCCACGAAGGTGTAGTCACCGGGCTCGAGGCCGGAGACATCGATGGACGCCTCCCACGGGTAGAGCTTGTCCGTCCAGCCCGCGGCCGTCGCGAAGCCCTCGAGCACGACCTTCTCGTCCTGGAGGATCTCGAACGGCACGGTGGCCTCGAAGGAGGACGCCACCCCGCTCGCCTCCAGGGTGTCGCCCTCGACGACCGCCCCCTGGGCGGGGGACGTCACGTTGACCAGGCTCGAGACCTCGAGGGCCGGAGCATTGGTGAAGGG